>CAZHYA010000001.1:0-2017 GCA_964536525.1 uncultured Bacteroidales bacterium
GCAATATGCATGGCCGTTGGGAAGGTGTCGTTCGACGACTGCGACTTGTTAACGTCGTCATTGGGATGTACCGGCCGGTCGCCTTCGCCAAGCTTGCCACCATTTAGCACATGGGCACGGTTGGCCACGACCTCATTTACGTTCATGTTCGACTGTGTGCCCGAGCCGGTTTGCCAGATGACCAGCGGAAAATGATCGTCAAGTTTGCCTTCCAGGATCTCGTCGCAAACTTTCGCGATCAGGTCTTTCTTTTCCTTCGGCAGCACACCCAACTCAAAGTTTGCCAGGGCAGCGGCCTTTTTCAGGGTTCCAAAAGCCCTGATGATCTCAAGGGGCATCGACCCCGGTTCACCAATTTTGAAGTTGTTCTTCGAACGCTGGGTCTGAGCCCCCCAGTATTTGTCGGCAGGGACCTCCACCTTGCCCATGGTGTCTTTTTCTATGCGATATTCCATCTTTACATTAGGATTTTATGGTTTTTGAAACAGATTCCTCATCATTTCGGAATGAACACGATCAGAGCAGCGTGGCAATTTCTTCAGCAGGGTCGCCGACAACTGCTTTGGCCCCCCTGACCACGATCGGACGCCGGATCAGCTTCGGATTTTCCAGCAGTATCTTCACCCATTCCCGGTCATTGAAAGTCTTTCCCCTGAGTTCCGATTTGTAATAGCTTTCCTGGGTCCTGACCATCGCTTCAGGTTTCCTGTGAAGCCTCACCAGGAGGTCTTCGAATTCTTTCTCAGTGATGGGGGTTTTCAGGTATTCGATAACCTCGGGCTCAATGCCCTTGTCGAGCAGGTATTGCAACCCTGCTCTCGATTTCCTGCATCTCGGGTTGTGGTAGATCCTGAACATGGCATTATGGGTTTTTGGTTAATAAATTCAGGCGTTAGGCGTTAGGCGTTAGGCAACAGGCGATGGATAGGGTTTCATGGGTTCATGGGTTCATGGTTAAATCAGCGCTATCCCACTTTAGCCATTTCTTATTATCTCATATCTCCCTTTCCCTTTTTCCTTTTTCCTTTTTCCTTTTTCCTTTTTCCATTTTCCATTTCCCCTGCATCATACGCTTTTCCCGAACTGCATCAGGAAAGTCTTGATAAAATCGTTGAGTTCCCCGTCCATCACAGCCTGCACATTTCCCGTTTCATGTCCGGTGCGTAAGTCTTTCACCATTTTGTACGGATGCATCACATACGACCTGATCTGGGAGCCCCACTCTATTTTCTTCTTGTTGCCTTCGATCTCTGCCTGGGCCTCTTTCTTCTTTCGGAGTTCGATCTCATAAAGCTGCGACTTCAGCATCCGCAGGGCTTTTTCCCTGTTCTGACCCTGCGATCGCGTTTCCTGGCATTCGATCACCAATCCAGAGGGTTCGTGCCTGAGGCGGACCGCCGTTTCGACCTTGTTCACGTTCTGCCCGCCGGGGCCGCTTGAGCGGAAAGTGTCCCAGGTGATATCGGCAGCGTTGATCTCGATATGGATATTCTCATCCACCACGGGATAAACATAAACCGAAGCAAAGGAAGTATGGCGGCGGTTGGCCGAATCGAAGGGCGACAACCTCACCAGGCGGTGAACGCCGTTCTCGCCTTTCAGGTAGCCGAAGGCAAAGTCGCCTTCAAATTCCAGCGATACCGATTTGATGCCAGCCACTTCGCCCTCGCTCAGTTCCAGCTCCTTGACCTTATAGTGGTTTCTTTCGCCCCAGCGGTAATACATCCGCATGAGCATCTCGGCCCAGTCCTGGCTTTCGGTGCCCCCGGCACCGGCGTTGATTTGAAGGATTGCACTGAGCTTATCTTCCTCGCCGCTGAGCATATTCATAAATTCGAGTTCTTCCAACGCCTTCAGCGACTTCTTATACTGTTTGTCGAGATCGGCCTCGGTCCCCTCACCTTCATCAAAAAAATCGTAGATGACCATCAGGTCGTCGAAGGCATTGCTCACCTTGGTGAATGCTTCGGTCCAGAACCTGATGGATTTGATCTCCTTAAGGATGACGTATATTCAG
>CAZHYA010000001.1:2047-2660 GCA_964536525.1 uncultured Bacteroidales bacterium
AAGGACCTCCTCAGCTTTTTTGGGATCGTTCCAGAACTCCGGTTGTTGTGTTACTTTTTCCCTCTCTTCGATAAAACTTCTCTTCTTATCGATGTCAAAGGAACCTCCTCAAGGCTTCGAGCCTCTTACGCAATGCTTTGATCTCCTCTTGTGTAACCATGGGAAATGTTTTATGCAAAGATGAAAAAAAGAAGGCTGCCGGTTCCTAAATATAACAGGAATCCCGCAGCCTTCATCTACCGGTAAAACCTTAACTTACCTTAGTTCGTTCTCGGTTTGGGATCCGGGCCATAAACCTTGCCGGCATTGGCTGCCTTCAGCGGAGCCTTGTCGGTTACCAGCACATCGTCGACGAACCATCCCCTGAAGCCGTTAAAGAGGGCATCGACGGTCCTGAATTCAAACTTCAGCTGGATATCCTTTCCAACATATGCTGAAAGGTCGTACTCAACGTTGACCCACAGGGGCGCCTTGTTGAATCCGCCTGAAGTGAAAGGCAGGGCATTCCTGTCTTCGATGATGGGGTCGCTGTAAGGGTTCAGCCTGCCCAGGGAGTATGTTTCACCGCCGAGTTCAATTACAAAGATCTCCATGATGTCGAAACCGTATTCAT
>CAZHYA010000001.1:2670-4810 GCA_964536525.1 uncultured Bacteroidales bacterium
GGTTTACACTTTCGATCTCGAACCACGACCAGAACGACAATGACGCTTCGTTCACGCTGGTGAGGTTGATCACAGGCGAGGTCATCGAGCCCATGTTGGAGGATTCACTTGTTCCGCCCGACCATTGCGACTGTCCTACAGAAGGAGTTCCGATAAAGCTGCCGTTGGAAGCCTCCCCGTACCAGGCGCAATTGCCTCCTGAATAGGCATTTGGGATATACCCGGCGGTGTTATCGTTCGGGGCCAGTTTCACATATTCATCGGTCACGTTGCTGTTCATGATCGTGGCATTTGGCTGAACATGCCAGAACCCCTCAAAAGTCCATGCCGGCATCGATTCAAAACCATCCGTGAAGATCGTGTTGCCCGGCACATTCTGGTTCACGAGGTTCACATTCTTTACGATCAGGGCATTCTGTGCAATAACGATGTTGTGAATCACATCAATGTAGTTGCCTTTGATCACCTTGAGCTTGAAGGCAGGGATCGGGTCGCCTTTTTTATTTGCTTCAAGGGGGATGGCGCCGATGGCGAATTTGCCCGAACCATCTGACATTACCGAAGCAAAATAGCCGTTGGTGAGGGCCTCATCTTCGGCGCTGATGGCCACAGAAGCATTGGCCAGGGGATTTCCGCTGGCATCGAATACCAGTCCGCAAAGGGCACCCACCGGAACGGTCACGGATACATCCACAGGCATGAAGCCCACGAAGGCTTCCTGCGGAGCGCTGGCTCCCAGGATCACATTGCTGGCCACCTGGGGTTGATAACCGTCTTTGGCAACAGCAACGGTGTAGGTGCCGGCCGAAAGGCCGGTAACCAGGTAATTACCTGAACCATCAGTGTTCACCTGTGCCACCTGCCCGCCATTCTGGTCGGTGACCACGATGAGCGCTCCGGCCATGTGTGTGAAGTTCACCGCATCCTGGCTGTAGCCGGATATCTTGTATTCGCCCGATGGATTGGGTTGATTGTCGTCGTCGTCATCATCCTTTTTACATGCACTGACAACGAGTGCAAAACTCAGTAAGAGAAGCAATAAATAATTCAACTTTTTCATAACAGATCATTTTGGTTTAAAATTCAGTTATAGGTATTTCAGGATCAAATGCTTTTCAAAGCCCTTGGAAAGAGCGAAATTATAGATTTTATTCTTACTGCTTACACATTCCGGGTCATCAAATGATGTTTTTTTCTTTTCGATGATCTGCCTAAGCGTCTTGATGTACTCATATTCATCAATTTCCTCCAGGCCGATCTGTATCACGAGCTCGGGGATCTGCCTGGCCCTGAGTTCGGCAATGATCCTGTTGCGGCCCCATTTCTTTATCCTGAACTTTCCCCCGGCGAACATCCGGGCGAAACGCTCTTCGTTCAGGTAGTTTTCCTGCTCAAGTCTGTTGATGATCTTTCGGGCTGCCTCCGGCCTGACCTTCCATTCATACAGTTTCTTCTTCAGGTCGGCCACCGACCGTTCCTGGTAGGCACAATAGCGTCTGGCCTTATCGAAGATATATTCCGGTGTATTGGTCTTCTGACCTGCCATCACTCATCCTTTCATCAGTTCCTTAACGAGAACGGGTAATGCAATGCCGGCCTTTTCCCTGATCACTTCGAGGTTATCGACCATGGCCTGCTCCGCTGCCGCAGGGTCAACTTAATATTTTTTGCAATCCACCGTCGCATAATTTACCAGTCCGGCAGCCGGGTATACCTTCATAGAGGTGCCAACAACGAGCAAAATCTCTGCCGTGGTGACAACCTCGGCAGCTTTGATGATATTGGGCACCGGTTCGCCAAACCATACGATATGCGGTCGCAGCTGCGACCCCTTCGGGCAAAGGTCGCCGGCTTTCAGTTCCCATCCTTCCAGGTCGAAAACAAGGGTGGCATCGATGGTGCTCCTGACCTTCTTCAGTTCGCCATGCAAGTGGATGACGTTGGTAGAACCAGCACGTTCATGCAGGTCGTCGACATTCTGGGTGATCACATGCACATCGAATTTTTTTTCGAGTTCGGCAATGGCATAATGGGCCGGGTTGGGTTTACATTCCATGAGCTGCTTCCTGCGCTCATTGTAAAACCTGAGTACCAGTTCCATATCGGCGGCCCATGCTTCGGGCGTGGCGACGGCTTCAAC
>CAZHYA010000001.1:4820-17267 GCA_964536525.1 uncultured Bacteroidales bacterium
GCCATCATTATCGCGAAAGGTCTTCAGTCCGCTTTCTGCGCTGACCCCGGCGCCGGTCAGTACCACGATCCGTTTTGCCATCAGTAACGGTTAATTGAAAATCTTAATAACAAAATAACAGAGGTAAAGATACAACAATTACCAATAGAAAAGGTGTACCGGATGAGCGGCACACCTTTAAAACTGTTTCTTTTCGAAGGAACCCTGTCCTTATTCAAAAAGGTTCATCTTGTCGAGTACGCCCATGACCTCCTTAACCGAATTGGCCGATTCCTTCACCATTTTCTTCTCGCGCTCATTGAGTTTCAGTTCGATGATCTCTTCAATGCCGTTCTTTCCCAGTTTTACCGGCACGCCCATATAAATGTCCTTGAGCCCGTATTCGCCGTTCAGGTATGCGCAAACGGGATAGATCCTTTTCTGGTCATCGACGATGGCTTCCACCATCTGGGCTGCTGCCGCCCCCGGGGCATACCATGCTGAAGTGCCCATGAGGTTGACCAGTTCGCCACCGCCCTTTTTCGTCCTTTCGTCGATGGCATCCAGCTCATCATTGTTAAGCAGTTCGGTGATGGGTATACCGGCAACCGATGTGTACCTCCTGAGTGGCACCATACTGTCGCCATGTCCGCCCATCAGCAGGGCATGGATATCTTTTGGCGACACTTCGAGGGCACTGGCGAGGAATGCAATATACCGCCCGGTATCGAGGATGCCCGCCATGCCGAAAACCTTGTTGTGGTCCTTGTTGGCCGCCCTGTATGCCGCATAGGTCATTACATCAAGGGGGTTGGAAACGATGATGACGATCGCATCGGGCGAAGATCGTCGCGCGACATGCCCGGTTTACGCGGCAGGCCGGAAGTGATAACGATCACCCCTGAACCTTTGGTTTTCAGATAATCATTGGTAACACCGGTAACCCGTGTATTGAAATTATTGATGGATGATGTCTGCCAGATATCCAGCGCCTTGCCTTCGGCAACACCTTCCTTTATATCAACCAGTACCACTTCCCTGGCGAGATCCTTGTGCGCGATCACGTTGGCACAGGTAGCACCTACATTACCCGCACCTACAACTGTTATTTTCTTCATGATTGACTGCTCCTTTTTGCGTTTTTTCGCCATGTCGACGAACTATATTATTCGTAAAAACCCGTTAAAAAGTTACAAATATATATAAAATCAGCTATATAAGTATCGTTTGCCTTAAGAAGAGAAAAGGTATCATCCGGCAAGGCAGGGGGCCATGGAACAATGAAATGGCCCGTATAATAGGACTTACAGGGACTAATAAAGCCCGGTACATTCTTCACCTTGAGCCCTCATATGGACACACTGTGCGTCGAGGGCGGCAATCATGACCATATTGACGATCTCGGGCACTGTGCTTCCGATAGGCAGCACATGCACTGACCTGTTGAGGCCGTTGAGCACGGGCCCTATCACCTCCACGTCGGCAAGTTCCTGCAGCAGCTTATAGGCAATGTTGCCTGCTGTGAGATAGGGGAAGATGAGTGTATTGGCAGCGCCGCCAAACAGTTTTGAGAAAGGGAAATTATTCTCAAGGATCTCCCTGTTCAGGGCCACATTTGCCTGCATTTCACCATCTACGATCATTTCGGGATAATGCTTGTGCAGGTATGCGATGGCATCGCGCTGTTTATCGGGAATGTTGCCCGGGTTTGAGCCAAAGTTTGAATAGGAAACGAAGGCGATCCTCGGTTGTATCTTGAACTGCTCCACGGCGTACTTTGTCTGAAGTGTGATCTCAATCAGGTCTTCCATGGTTGGGTTTTTGTTCACGGTGCAGTCGGCAAAGAAATAAGGGCCCCTCTTGGTATTGATGATATACATGCCGGAAACCAGCCTGTGGCCTTTCTTTATCCCTATCACCTCGAGCGCAGGCCTGATCGTGGAGGGATAATTTCGGGTAAGTCCTGAGATCATGGCATCGGCATAGCCCGTTTCAACCAGCATCGGGGCATAGTAGTTCCTGTGAAGCAAAAGGTCGTAAGCGCCCTTGCGGGTGACACCCCGGCGCTGCCTTTTCTCATAGAGGATCTCAGCAAATTCCCTTCGTTTGACTTCCACGCTGTCGGACTTCGGGTCGATGATCTCCACCCCTTCCAGTTCCAGCTTGTTCTCTTTAATAATGTTCTTGATGCCCTTAACATTACCCAGGAGTATGGGGATGGCCGTTTTTTCGTTCAGCACGATCTCGGCTGCCTTGAGCATGTTGTAATCCTCGGCTTCGCCGAATACCACCCGCTGGATATTCCTTTTTGCCCGGCCCTTGATCTGGCGCATCAATGGATTGCCGATCCCCAGCCGCTTGCTGAGTTCCTCCCTGTATGCGTCCCAGTCTTCGATGGGCTTGCGGGCAACCCCGCTGTCCATGGCCGCTTTTGCCACGGCCGGTGCAAGGTGGATGATGAGGCGTGGATCCGTGGGCTTCGGTATGATATAATCCTTTCCAAACTTCAAGTTTTTCTCGTGATATGCAATGTTGACCTCCTCAGGTACAGGCTGTTTTGCCAGCCCGGCGAGGGCCATGGAAGCAGCCAGCTTCATCTCCTCGTTGATGGTTGAGGCCCTCACATCAAGGGCTCCCCTGAAAATGAACGGGAAGCCGAGCACGTTATTGATCTGGTTGGGAAAATCTGATCGCCCGGTAGCCATGATGAGGTCCTCACGAGCATTCATGGCCTCTTCATAACCAATTTCCGGTACGGGATTGGCCAGGGCAAAAATGACAGGGTTTTTGGCCATGCTGTGCAGATATTCCTTTTTCAAAACACCCCCGGTAGAAAGGCCCAGGAACATATCAGCACCTTTAACGGCTTCTTCAAGGGTGTCGATATCCTCGTCGGTGACAAAATTCTTCTTGATTTCATTAAGGTCCTTGCGCTTTTTATTCAATACACCCTTGCTGTCGAGCATGATGATGTTTTCTTTTCTGACGCCCAGTGCCATATACAGCTTTATGCACGACACTGCCGAAGCACCCGCACCGTTCACCACAATTTTGATATCCCCGATCTTCTTGCCTGTAAGTTCGAGGGTATTCAGCAGGCCCGCTGCGGTAATGATGGCAGTGCCATGCTGGTCGTCGTGCATGACAGGGATGTCGAGGGCTTCCTTGATCCGGTCCTCGATCTCAAAGCATTCGGGTGCCTTGATGTCTTCAAGGTTGATGCCTCCGAAGGTGGGTGCAATGGCAATGACCGTATTGACAAATTTTTCGATATCCTTTTCGTTGACCTCGATATCAAAAACATCTATATCGGCAAATATCTTAAAAAGGAGCCCCTTCCCTTCCATCACCGGCTTGCTTGCATCGGCGCCAATATCACCGAGGCCCAGCACGGCCGTGCCGTTGGAGATCACTGCCACGAGGTTGCCCTTGGCGGTATATTTGTAGACATCATCCAGGTTCTTATGGATTTCGAGGCAGGGGTCGGCAACACCGGGAGAATATGCCAGTGAAAGATCTCGCTGGGTTGAATAGGGTTTCGTGGGGATCACTTCTATTTTCCCGGGGCGTCCTTCCGAATGATAATTAAGCGCATCTTTGCGAAAGAGGTTGTCCATGGTTTTCGAGTTATTGTTAATGAAATAACAGTTATCCGCAAAGCTACTAATATTTGGATTTTCGGTACGCGGCAAGCGTTAATTTTTATTATTTCTAAATTCAGGCCGGCTTCCGGGTGCTTCTTAATCCGGTTAGTATTATTTATTAGATTTGCAACTTTGATTAAGTTATCTCTGCTGACATTATGTATGCCTATATAGAAGGTAAGATCGTCGAGGCCAACCCGGCATATGCCGTGGTCGATGTCAATGGTGTGGGTTATTTCATAAATATTTCCGTTTATACCTATTCGCACCTTAAGGTGGATGAGGCCTTCAGGCTTTTTACCCACCTGGTGGTAAGGGAAGATGCCCACATGCTTTTTGGTTTTTCCACAGACCATGAACGGCAGCTTTTCCGTAACCTGATCTCGGTATCCGGGGTGGGTGCCAACACGGCCAGGCTGATCCTTTCTTCGTATTCGCCTGAAGAGATAAGAACTGCCATCACCAGCGGCAACGCGAAGTTGCTGGAATCAATAAAAGGTATCGGTGCAAAATCAGCCCAGCGTATCGTCATCGACCTCAACGACAAGCTTGCCAAAGATGGCTATATCACAGAAGAAAAATATAGTATTTCGCACAATACGCTCATTAATGATGCGTTAACTGGATTAACCTCATTGGGTTTTAACAGAAAACAAGCAGAGAAGGCGTTGGATAAAGCTTTTACCGGCATCAAAGACAGCAATACTGGACCCGCGCTAACGGTAGAGGGACTGATAAGGGAAGCCCTAAAACTATTGTAAGCTTTTTTCGTTATGACCCGGAAGGATGTTTTTGCACAACACTGCCCCGGCAGAAAACACTAACATGGATCATTGATACGGATAATTAAATATCTGTTTGCTTTTTTTGTTTTTGTTTCCATCTTCACGATCGTGTGGGAAACTTCGGCAGGCGGTCGCAGCGACGATGGCATTTCATTGCCATGGCTGCCTCCCGACACTATTCTACCCGACACCAGCGCACGTCCATCACTGATCTATCCATTTTCCGATAACGAAGAGTTGCTGTTCATTCCTGCCGACACTCATGGCTTTTATATGGGCAACCCTTCGAACCTGAAAACAGAGGTCGAATACGACCCTGAGACGAACCAATACCTCTTCCGGAATAAGATCGGGAGCCTCGACTACAGGAATCCCAGTGCCATGTCGTTTGATGAGTACCAGGATTTTGAACTCAGAAATTCACTGCGAAGCTACTGGAAGGAACGCTCACAGTCGTCGGCGGGCATGGAAGGCGACGACGGCATCATTCCCAAGATCTATATCGGGGGTAAGTTCTTCGAAACCATCTTCGGCAACAACACCATCGACATACGCCCGCAGGGCTCTGCAGAGCTTATCTTCGGCATCAAGAACAACAAGACCGACAATCCCACCCTGAATGTAAGGCAGCGCAGGACCACAAACTTCGACTTCGACATGAAGATTCAGATGAACGTGGTAGCCAAGATCGGCGACAAGATCGAATTCCGGACGAATTACAATACCGAAGCCACTTTCGACTTTGAGAACAAGTTGCAACTGAAATACGAAGGAAAAGAAGACGAGATCATCAAGCTCATCGAGGCAGGAAATGTTTCGCTTCCCCTGAACACGTCTCTCATTACCGGCAACCAGAGCCTTTTCGGGATTAAGACCAGGCTGCAATTCGGGCGTACCATGGTGACGGCCGTGTACTCAGAGCAACAGAGCGAGACCTCACAGGTGACTGTTCAGGGAGGGGCACAATCGAATGAGTTCTACCTCACTGCCGTGGATTACGACGAGAACAAGCATTTCTTCCTGTCGCACTATTTCAGGAACAACTACGAAAAATCGCTTTCTGAACTCCCGTTGCTGATCTCCGATGTCAACATTACACGGGTTGAGGTATGGGTGACCAACATCGGTGCAGCCGTAACACAAAACAGGAATATCGTCGCTTTCCAGGACCTGGGTGAGAACAAGGTGATCTATAATCCCGATGTTTATCCCAACCCGGGGCGCAACCTGCCATCCAACAACTCGAACAGCCTGCTGCAAAACCTTGACACTGCCCGCATCCGCGACATCAACACCGTTTCGAACTACCTGAAGAGCCTCGACTATCAACCAGGGGTAGACTTTGAAAAAGTTGAAGTTGCCCGTAAGCTCGATCCTTCAGAATACTCCCTGAACAGCAAGCTTGGTTTTATTTCGCTGAACACCACCCTGAATTCAGACCAGACCCTTGCCGTTGCTTTCCAGTATACCGTGATCGGCCAGGACAGCACCGTATTCCAGGTGGGTGAGTTTTCCGACCAGGGGGTAGTGGCCCCGGCCTGCCTTGCCGTAAAATTGCTGAAGAGCACCTCCCTCAACACCCGTGTGCCCATGTGGGATCTCATGATGAAAAACATCTATTCGATCGGTGCATACCAGGTAAGCCGCGAAAAGTTTATCATGAACATCCTTTACTCGGGCAACGACAATGGCGTGCCTACAGGTTACTTCGTTGAAGGTCCCGATAATGTCAGGGGCGTACCCCTGCTCAAGGTCTTCAACCTCGATAACCTGAACCAGCAGCTTAACCCTCCCGACGACGGCCTCTTCGATTTTATCGACGGTGCTGCCACCAATGGTGGAACGATCCAGTCGTCGAACGGCAAGATCTTCTTCACTGTGCTTGAGCCTTTCGGCAGCTACCTGCGCGAGCAGATCATCAGCAATGGCGGTGATTCTTCACTGGCCAACCGCTACTGCTACGATTCGCTGTATACCCTGACGAAGACCGGGGCTGAACAGTATCCCGACAAGAACAAGTATATCCTTGAAGGCTTTTACCAGTCATCATCGGGTTCCGAGATCAGCCTCAACGCTTTCAATGTCCCGCGGGGGTCTGTGAAAGTTACGGCAGGCGGCCGCACGCTGGTGGAAAATGTCGACTACACGGTTGATTATACCCTTGGCCGCGTGAGGATCATCAACGAGGGTATCCTCAATTCGGGTACACCCATCAATGTGTCGATGGAGAACAACACGCTCTTCAACATCCAGACCAAAAGGCTGATGGGGTCGCGCATCGAACATACCATCAATCCAAACTTCCTTATCGGCGGTACGATACTCAACCTTCGTGAAAGGCCGCTCACACAGAAGGTCAGTTATGGCAACGACCCCATCAACAACACCATCTGGGGTCTCGACCTGAACTATCAGACCGAGTCGAGGTTTCTCACCAAAATGGTCGACGCCATCCCGTTCATAGAAACGAAGGAAAAGTCGATGATCAGCGTGAATGCCGAATTCGCCCACTTCATCCCCGGGCATTCAAGAGCGATCCGAAAGACAGGGACCTCATACATTGATGATTTCGAAGGCGCCAAGTCGACCATCGACCTGAAGAATTACGGGACATGGTTCCTGGCCAGCACGCCACAGGGACAACCCGACCTCTTCCCCGAAACCAACCTCACCGGGGCCATTAATTTCAAGACACAAATTGATTACGGGAAAAACAGGGCCAAGATGGCCTGGTATATTATCGATCCGCTGTTCTACGACAGGAACAGTTCGCTGGTGCCACCCAACGTTTCCAAGGATGAGCTCTCGAAGAATTCAGTGAGGCAGGTGCTGGAAACCGAAGTATTCCCGAACAAGGATATCCCGAGCGGAACACCTACAAATATTGCTGTATTCAACCTTGCCTATTACCCATCGGAACGAGGCCCTTACAACTTCGATGCCAATCCCAGTTCGTTCAGCCAGGGTATCGACGCCAACGGCAACCTGAATGCTCCTGAGACCCGCTGGGGAGGTATCATGCGGAAGATTGAATCGACCGACTTTGAAGCCACCAACGTGGAGTATATTGAGTTCTGGCTTATGGACCCCTTTGCCGATGACTCTACCAATAAAGGAAAGCTGTACTTCAACCTGGGGGATATCTCCGAGGACGTGCTGAGGGATTCGCGGAAATCCTATGAAAATGGCCTCCCCACAACTGCAACGGTCGAAAATGTCGATACTACCGGATGGGGACGGGTACCTAATGTTCAGGCACTGGTTGAATCGTTCGATACCGATGAAGCCTCAAGGCAATACCAGGATGTGGGGTACGATGGCCTTAGTGATACTGATGAACGCTTATTTTATTCCGACGCCGGCCTGCATGCCTTTCTCGACACCATTGCCTCAGCTTATGGTCCTAACTCACAGGCCTACCAGCGCGCATTTGCAGATCCATCATCCGATAATTATCATTACTTCAGGGGCAGTGATTATGATGAAGATCCCAAATTCTCGAGTGTGCTTGAACGCTACAAGAATTTCAACGGACCCGAAGGCAACTCACCCACAGATGCACAGAACCAGGAAAATTATCCTACCGCTGCCACAACACTTCCCGATGTTGAAGACCTTAACAGGGATAATACATTAAGCGAAGCTGAGCGCTACTTCCAGTATGAGATCGAGCTTGATCCCGCCAAAATGGAAGTCGGTCAGCAATACATCACCGACGTTTACCTTGCCCAGGGCATACAGTTGCCGAACAATAAGGTAACCAGCACCAAATGGTACCAGTTCAAGGTTCCCATCAGCCAGCCCGACCGGGCCGTCGGAGGCATTACCGATTTCAGGTCGATCCGCTTTATGCGTCTTTTCATGAAAGATTTCGAGAGGCCCGTGGTGCTGAGGTTTGCCACTTTTGAACTGGTAAGGGGGGAATGGAGGAAATACCAGAATTCATTGCTGGCTGCAGGCGAATATATCCCCGACGATATCCAGGCCCTCACCACTTTCGATGTTTCCACGCTCAACATTGAGGAGAATGGTTTCCGGCAGCCGATCCCTTACGTCATCCCTCCCGGCATAGAAAGGGAGATCAACCTGGGGACCACCAACCTGATCAGGCTGAATGAACAGTCGATGGTGATGAACGTCTGCAACCTGATCGATGGCGATGCCAGGGCGGCATACAAGACCACCGATTTTGATTTCCGCCAGTACAAGAAATTAAAGATGTTTGCCCATGCCGAGAAGTCGATAGAATCGCAGGATCTTGAATACGGCGACCTGACCTGTTTCATCAGGATAGGGTCTGATTTTACTGAAAACTACTATGAATATGAGATCCCGCTGACGTTCACGGAATGGGGCACCCCGGCCACTGATCCGGAAAGCATCTGGCCTGCTGCCAATATTTTCGATATCGACCTTGAAAACCTGGTGAGCGTGAAGCACCGCCGTAATATAGCCATGCGGCAGTCGGGCTCGGGGGTCAGCCTCAACTTCCCTTACGTTGAATATTCGGGCGACCACAGGATCACGGTGCTCGGATCCCCTACCATCAGCGATGTGAAAACCATCATGATCGGCGTGAGGAATCCCAAGAAGCCCGGTGTTGTTGAGCTGGAGCCCATCTGTGCCGAAGTATGGGTGAACGAACTCAGGCTCACCGACTTCAACAAGAAAGGGGGTTGGGCTGCGACCACAACCATACAGGCACAGCTGGCCGATTTCGGGCAGGTTACCCTTGCGGGGATGCACAGCTCGGCAGGCTTTGCCAGCCTCGACAGCAAGATCAGCGATGTGAATCTCGAGTCAGTTACACAGCTTGATGTATCGACCGACCTTGAGCTGGGCAAATTCTTCCCCGAAAAGGCCGGGATCAGGATCCCCATGCATTTCGACTATTCCGAAACACATATCACCCCTGAATACAATCCCCTCGACCCCGATATCTACCTGCAGGACGATCTGGACTCCTATGTCGAGAAAGACAGGCAGGATTCGGTAAAGCGGCTCGTAGTGGACTATACGCAACGGAAGAACATCAACTTCATGAATGTGAGGAAGGACCGTGTTGGAAGCACGGGGAAACCCAAGATATGGGATATTGAAAACTTTAATTTCACCTATGCATATTCGGAGGTTTATAACCGCAACGTCGACATTGAGTATGACCTGCTACAGGAATACCGGGGAGGCTTCGGATATAATTTTGCCCTGGCACCGAAAAATGTGAAACCTTTTGAGAAGATCGGGTTTATTTCGAAGACAAAAGCACTCAAGATCATCAAGGACTTCAATTTCTACTACCTCCCTAAGTCATTCAGTTTCACCACTGAAATGCAAACCACCTACGGGGAGATGAAGCTAAGGGACAAAAGCCTTGGCTTGATCAAGATACGCCCTACTTTCAACAAGACCTGGGACTGGAACCGGAACTACAACCTGAACTTCGATCTTGCGAAGTCGTTGAGCATACAGTTCAATGCCATGGCCAACGCTTACATTGACCAGGCCCCGGGGAGCAAGGATAAGAACAGCGAGTGGTATAACAACGAAGCCCGTGATTCCATTGATGTGAGGGATCAGATCTTCAGTTTCGGGAATATGAACCGTTATGTCCAGAATTTCTCAGTCAACTATACCATTCCAATCGACAAGCTGCCATTCCTCGATTGGGTCACTTCAACATTTGTTTACCAGGCCAGTTACAGCTGGACCGCTTCGCCAAGATCGATCCAGCAACGACTTGGCAACCAGATAGAGAACTCCAGGACCATCCAGTTGAACGGGAACCTGGCATTCGACAAGCTTTACAATAAGTCGCCTTACTTTAAAAAATTGCTGCGGCCTCCAAACCAGCGTCAGCGTGGCGGACCGGCACCCCGTCAGCGGGGTGTGCGGCCGGATCAGCAGGAAGCGCAGGAGGAGGCGGCATCCGACACCACTGAAAAACCAAAAGTAAATTATGCCAAGATCATTGGCGAGGGGTTCCTTAAAGTGTTGTTAGGGATAAAAAAGGCAACCATCACCTATTCACAAAGCACCGGTACCGGTTTGCCCGGATTTGTCCCCGAACCTGATATCCTGGGCAGCCGTTGGAGTGATGGTGCGCCCGGGCTGGGCTTCACTTTCGGAAGCCAGAAAGACCTCCGCCAGGAAGCGGGTGAAAAGGGCTGGATCACAAGAGATTCAACACTCAATCAACCCTACCTGAAAAAATACCAGGACGCGTTCGTATTCCGCACTACGATCGAACCGCTGACCGATTTAAAGATTGAAGTTACCGCCGACAGGAATTATTCCGAAAACCACCAGGAATATTACAGGTATTCCGATTCGCTGGATGCATTCAATTCGTTCTCGCCCACCGATGCCGGCAGTTTCAGTATCTCCTACATCACCTGGGGAACCGCATTTGAAAAGGAATCGGACGATAACATCTCGGAAACTTTCGAACGGATGAAAGATATGAGGCCGGAGATCGCCGATCAGCTTGCCCGCGAAAACCCGAACTGGAATGGCAATTATGTTTACGACAGCCTTACCGGCGACTATTACCCCGAAGGTTATGGTCCAACATCGCCCGAAGTGCTCCGGCCTGCCTTCCTGTCTGCCTATTCGGGCAGGGGCGGGACAAAGGCAAACATGAATTATTTCCCGACCTTCCCCCTGCCAAACTGGAGGATCACTTACAGTGGCCTGTCAAAAATCGAATTTATAGCACGATTCCTGCAAAAGATGACCATTTCGCACAGCTATAGCTCCACCTATTCGATCAATTCATTCAGGACCAATATAAACTATGTCGCAGCCGACGGTTATCCTTCGCAGCGGCAGCAATTCTCGTCGGATTACATCCCGCGATATGACTTTGGTCAGATTTCCATTGCCGAGCAGTTTTCCCCGCTGTTTGGCATCGACATGACCCTGCACAACAGCCTGTCGACAAGGTTTGAATACAAGAAATCGCGTAACCTCACCTTAAGCTTTTCCAACAACCAGGTTACGGAAGTGAATAGCAAAGAGCTGATCGTAGGGCTGGGATATCGGATCAAAAGCCTTGGGTTCAGCATAAAGGCGTTGGGCGGTGGTGGCAGGAAAACCCGGCTTGAGAGCGATGTCGACATCAAGGTAGATTTTTCGATTAGGAGCAACAAAACCGTGCTGCGGAGGATCGATGAGGATATCAACCAGGTATCGGCCGGACAGAAGATCTTTTCCATCAATACTTCCATTGATTATATGCTCAACCAGAACCTGAGCATCAGGTTCTTCTTCGACAAGATCATCAACAACCCCTTCGTTTCGAACCAGTATCGAAATTCGACCACCAACGGGGGGATCAGCCTGAGGTTCTCGCTTTCGCAGTAAAGCTGCCGTTATCATTTGCCGGGTAAAGTTGATCACGGCTCCGGATCAGGATCAGAAATATTGCACCACAATCCGTAAATTGATGCGGAATAAGCCCTCCATTAACAAAAATCCCTATTTTTGCCTTATCAAATTAAAGCCATAAAAAATGAATATACCCGACAATCTGAAGTACACCAAAGACCATGAGTGGATCAAAACAGATGGTGATGAAGCCATGATCGGCATTACCGAGTTTGCCCAGAAGGAACTTGGCGACATTGTTTTCATTGAAGTGGAGACTGAAGGAGAAACCCTGGATGCAGGAGAAACATTCGGCACCATCGAAGCCGTTAAAACAGTATCGGACATGTTTATGCCGGTGGCCGGCGAAGTGCTGGAGTTCAATGCCGAACTGGAATCGAATCCCGAAATTGTCAACAAGGATCCTTATGGCGACGGATGGATCATCAGGATCAGGATCGGTGATCCTGCAGAGATCGATGGCTTGCTCGACGCCGACGGTTACAAGGCGTTGATCGAAGCCTGATTGCTTCCATGTTCAGAAAACCTTTTCTGCCAGGGGGCCTCTGGACCCTCCTGATCGCCTTGCTTACCCTGCTGCCCGGTGATTATATCCCCAGGACGATTAACTTTCCCGACTGGCTCAGCGCCGACAAGATCCTTCACCTGTTATT
>CAZHYA010000001.1:17277-21140 GCA_964536525.1 uncultured Bacteroidales bacterium
TTTGAAGTATCCGTGTCGAGAAACGCAAGTCCAGTGGTTCGTAGACAGGTTTGGTTTGCAAAGCTGCGAAGGAAGCCCGTGATCACCAGCCTCGTTATTGGCATAGTTTTTGCATTTTTTATTGAAGTGATGCAAATGCACGTCATCCCCGGCCGAAACGGAAACATTTACGATTTCCTTGCCGACATTGCGGGTAGTCTGCTGGGGGTTACATGCTGGCACATCATCAGAAGAAATGAAAAGAAAAAATTGTATCCTTCTGAAAAAAATAATTAATTTAGCCCTCCGGTACAGCTACCGGGTTGAACCTGAAAACGTAAAGCCATGGAAGAAAAAAAATCACCGAAGGCTGATCTTGAAAACAAAAAGATCATCTTCACCCAGCTGGGTCTGATCATTGCCCTTGCCGTAATCCTGCTTGCCTTTGAATGGAAATCATATGATAAATCCGTTGAAGGCTTCGGCGATCGTGTAGTGGAAGATGTTCCTGAAGAGATCATCCCCATTACCGAGCAAAAGGTCAAGCCCCCTCCACCTCCGCCACCTCAGAAAGTGATCCAGATCAATGTTGTTGACGACGACGTGGAAGTGGAAGACGATATTATGATCGATGTGGAAGCCGATGAGTCGACCGTTGTTGAGGAATTTGTACCCATCCAGGTCGATGAAGAGGTTGTTGAAGAAGCCCCTATCTTCACCGTAGTAGAATCCATGCCTGAATTCCCCGGCGGGATGCAGGAATTATACACTTTCCTGGGAAACAACATCAAGTACCCCGTTATGGCCAAGGAAAGCGGCATACAGGGGAAGGTATATGTAACCTTCGTCGTTGAGGTTGATGGTTCCATTACCGATGTCCGTGTACTCAGGGGCATCGGCGGCGGCTGTGATGAGGAAGCTGTAAGGGTGGTTCAGAACATGCCAAAATGGACCCCCGGCAAGCAAAGGGGAAAGCCCGTCAGGGTTCAGTATAATCTTCCGGTGAGGTTTACACTTCAATAGGTACCTTTTCACATCCATACAGAAAAGCCCTGCTGTCCGGCAGGGCTTTTTTTGTTTTCAGTGAAGGAGCTTCAGGATACCTGTCAGTATTGCTAACCGCATTTCGAATAGCCACAGTTGGAACAGGTGAGGCAGCCTTCCTTATACATGAGGGTGCCTTCATGGTTACATTCGGGGCAAACGGCCTCTTTGGCGATGGTCCCGTCGGGGATATATTTCTTCAGCGCCCTGACCACCCCGTTCTTCCAGGTGTTGATCGACTGGCTGTCGAGGATGAGGTTATCGACCAGGTCGACAACAAAGTGCAGGGGCATACCATGTCTCAGTATACCCGAAATGAGTTTTGCATAATTCCAGAACTCCTTGTTGAATTGCCGCGAGAGGCCTTCCATGATGATCTTGTATCCGTCCTGTTCTTCGAAATGAAAATCATACTGAGTGGTCTTGCGGTTATCTTTCTTCTTGTTCTTCACCACCTGGCCCTTCTCCACCCATTGGGGAAGGAAGAAGCCTTCGGCCTTACCCGTAAAGATCTCATAGGGCTTTTCATTCAGCAGTCCGACCACGGCAACCCATTCTTCGTTGTTGTTCATGAACCTTACCACGTCGGCATCCAGAGACTTGGGCCTTGGCGGGGCATTGGTTTCGGGGAACTTGCTGGGTGGCTGTGAAGTATCTTTTTTGTCCTTACCCACGAGCACGCCTGAGCGGCTTCCGTCGCGGTAGATCGTCATCCCCTTGCATCCGCTTTCCCAGGCAGTTTTGTAGATCTCGCTTACCAGTTCCTCCGATGCATCCTCGGGCACATTCACGGTAACGCTGATGGAGTGGTCGACCCATTTCTGCACCGAGCCCTGCATCTTCACCTTCTTCACCCAGTCGATATCGTTGGAGGTTGCCTTGTAATACGGCGACTGTTTGATCAGTTTTTTGAGTTCATCATCTTCATAGCTCTTGACCGCTTCGGGGTCGAAGCCTTTTTCCTTAAGCCATACTTCGAACTTTGGATGGAAGACGTTGTATTCTTCCCATGCATCACCCACCTCATCGGTGAACGACACGTTCACGTTTTTATCGTTCGGATTGACTTTCCTTCTTCTCTTGTAGCTGACCATGAACACCGGTTCGATGCCGGAGCTTGTCTGGCTGCAGATGCTTACGCTGCCTGTGGGGGCTATGGTGAGCATGGCAATATTCCGCCTGCCGTATTTCGCCATGTTTTCATGCACCCGCGGTGCGCTTTCCTTTATCCTGTTTATGAAAGGGTTATTTTTTTCCCTTTCGAAATTGAATACGGGGAAAGGGCCGCGTTCCCTGGCAAGTTCGACGGAGGAACGGTAAACTTCGATGGCGAGGAGCTTGTGTACTTCAGTGGAAAAGTCGATGGCAGCATCGGATCCATACCTGGAGCCCAGGGCTGCGAGCATATCGCCTTCGGCCGTGATGCCGATACCGGTTCTTCTTCCCTCAAGTGTTTTCCTGCGTATATTATCCCACATGTTCCTTTCCACCCTTTTGATTTCGAAAGCTTCGGGGTCGTTGTCGATCTTGGCGATGATGGCATCGATCTTTTCTGCTTCCAGGTCGATGATATCATCCATGATCCTTAGTGCTTTGCGGGCATGATCGGTAAATTTATCGGAGTTGAAGATGGCGTTTTCGGTGAAGGGTTCATCCACATAGCTGTACAGGTTGAGCGCCAGCAGACGGCAGCTGTCGTACGGACACAGCGGGATCTCGCCACATGGGTTGGTCGAAACGGTTTTAAACCCCAGGTCGGCATAACAATCAGGGATGGCTTCACGGGTGATGGTATCCCAGAAGAGCACGCCCGGTTCGGCCGAGGCCCAGGCATTGTGGATGATCTTATCCCACAATTTGCCGGCATCGATCTCTTTCTCAACCATCGGGTTGGGACTGTCGATAGGGTATTGCTGCCGGTATGGTTTCTTGTCGATGACAGATTGCATGAATGCATCGTCGATTTTTACCGACACATTGGCTCCGGTAACTTTACCGGCCTCCAGCTTGGCATCGATAAACCGCTCTGCATCGGGGTGCTTGACAGATATGGTAAGCATGAGTGCACCCCTTCTGCCATCCTGTGCCACTTCCCTGGTCGAATTTGAATACCTTTCCATGAAAGGTACGATGCCAGTGGATGTAAGGGCCGAGTTTTTTACAGGGCTTCCGGTAGGCCTGATGTGCGACAGGTCGTGCCCGACCCCTCCCCTGCGTTTCATGAGCTGCACCTGTTCCTGGTCGATCTTGAGGATGCCCCCATAGGAGTCGGAGTTGCCCTCGTTGCCGATGACGAAGCAGTTCGACAGTGACGAAACCTGCATGTTGTTCCCTATCCCCGCCATGGGGCTGCCCTGAGGAATGATGTATCTGAAATCGCGGATCAGTTCAAAAACCTCATCAGCCGACATCGGATTAGGGTATTTCTGCTCTATCCTGGCAATTTCGCGGGCAATACGCCAGTGCATATCGTCGGGCGTAAGCTCATATATGTTGCCGTCGCTGTCTTTCAGCGCGTATTTGTTCATCCAGACATTGGCTGCAAGGGTGTCGCCTTTAAAGTATTCGGTTGCCTTGACCAGCACTTCCTCATGGGAATATTTTTTCAATGATTTGTTTTGGCTCACAGGATCCATCTCCTGTTTTTGCACGATTGCATCAGCTACGGATGCGCTTTCTGACTCTCGTTTAGTTTCCAGTTTAGTTCTTACTTCCAGTACCTCATCGTAAAAATTATCCTTCTCCTTTTCCTTCTTGATGTCGTTGTCGACATTCACGAAAAGATCATTATTCAGCTCCATAGGTTAATTTTTGAAAATTTTTAAACGTCCATCCCTTTT
>CAZHYA010000001.1:21173-35394 GCA_964536525.1 uncultured Bacteroidales bacterium
GGCTTGTAATTCAGTAGGGCTTTGCGGAAAATCCTTACTAATATAAGGTATAATACTGGGGCCGGATTAAATTTTTATCAACAGAGACCCGTTGAAAAATCATAAACGATTGAAGACTGTGATTGTAGCTTCCGGAATTTTATTTATTAACAATTTTTTAATAAAAATTTAATCCGGGCTTAATATTTGGCAAGGAAAAAATATACCCCTTAAGTGCTGATTTACTGAGTTTAACATCATATAACGCGTTAAACAAATAACAGTGTCAGTGGGCCTCCAGCCAGTTTTTTCCGTTATTCATTTCCACCACTACAGGGACCGTCATCGGAATGGCTGTCCGCATCTTCTCCCCCACCATTTCCTTCAGCGTTTCAAGCTCACTTTTATGGGTATCAAAAACAAGTTCATCATGCACCTGAAGGATCATTTTCGACTTCATGCCGGCTGCCCTCATGGCCTCATGGATGCTGATCATGGCAATTTTGATCATGTCGGCCGATGATCCCTGCACAGGGGCATTGATTGCGTTGCGTTCGGCAAAGCCCCTCACGGTAGCATTGGCCGAATTAATATCGCGCAGATAGCGGCGCCTGCCCATCATGGTTTCCACGTACCCGTTTTTCCGCGCAAAGTCGATGGTTTCATCCATATAGGATTTCACCCCCGGGTACTTGTCGAAATATTGTTCGATGATATCCGCGGCTTCCGGCCTGGGGATACTGAGCCTTTCCGACAACCCAAATGCCGAGATGCCGTATACGATACCGAAATTGACCGTTTTGGCGCTTCTGCGCATATCGGGGGTAACTTCCCCCAGCGGGACACCAAAGATCCGTGAAGCAGTGGCCGAATGCACATCCAGTCCCTGAACAAAAGTATCGATGAGGCCGGCATCTCCGCTGAGCTCGGCAATAATACGCAACTCTATCTGCGAATAGTCGGCTGCCAGCAGGGTATGGTCATCATTCCTCGGCACGAAAGCCTTCCTGATCTCCCTGCCGCGGGCGGTCCGTATCGGGATGTTCTGCAGGTTGGGATTATTGGAGCTGAGCCTGCCCGTGGCAGCGACAGCCTGGTTATATGAGGTGTGCACCCGCTTGTCGCGAGGGTTGATGAGCCTGGGCAGGGCATCAACGTAAGTCGACTTGAGCTTGGTGAGCGAGCGGTAATCGAGAATGCGGTCGATGATGGGATGATTGCTGGAAAGCTTCTGCAACACATCCTCGCTCGTGGAATACTGCTTTGTTTTGGTAAATTTTGGTTTATCCGTAACCTTCAGCTTCTCATAAAGGATCTCACCAAGTTGCTTTGGCGAGGCGATGTTGAAATCCTCTCCTGCCAGGTCCCTGATCTCCTGTTCCAGCGAGGCGATGTCGTGTTGCAACTGCGCCGAAAATTCTTCAAGGGCAGCTGTTTCGAGTTTAACGCCTTCGGCTTCCATAGCGGCAAGCACGGGGACCAGGGGCATTTCAATCTCTCGGAACAACTTCATGGTGCCTGTTTCTTCAAGCATGGGAGCGAACACTTCTTTCAACTGGAGTGTAATGTCTGCATCCTCGCAGGCATATTCCGAAACCTTATCCAAGGCAACGCTGCGCATGCTCTGCTGGTTCTTTCCCTTGCGGCCGATCAGGCTCTCGATAGGTACTGGCCTGTAGCCCAGGTATGTTTCTGCGAGAAAGTCCATATTGTGCCTCAGGTCGGGTTCGATAAGGTAGTGGGCAATCATGGTGTCGAACAGCGGCCCCCTGACCTCAATGTCGTACCATTTCAGCACCGCCATGTCGAACTTCATATTCTGTGCTGTTTTGCCAATATTTTCATCCTCAAGCACAGCCTTGAACCCTGAAAGTATCTCAACGGCTTCCTGGTAGTTTTCGGGTATGGGAACATAGTAAGCCTCATGCTTTTTCATGGCAAAGGCAATACCAACCAGTTCAGTATCATTGGCATCGAGTCCTGTGGTTTCCGTGTCGAAGCAAAAAGAATCTGCTTTGCCGAGCATTTTGGCGAGCGCCGTGCGCTCTGACACCGTATTGGCAAGGATGTACCTGTGTTCGACATCCCTGATCGTAAGCATGTCCTCACGCTGCACGGCCACACCGGCACTGCTGAACAGGTCTTCACCGGCCCGACCGTTATGGTTGCTGGTTGCCGGTTCTTCATCGGGATCTTGCTGCTGCAACACACGGCTGGCAAAATTCCTGAATTCGAGCTCAGCGAAAAGTGTTTTCAGCGCTTCCTCATCAGGACGGGCAAGCTTCAGCATCTCAGGCTCGAAGACAATGGGCACGTCGAGGATGATCGTAGCCAGATTTTTCGACATGACAGCCTGCTCCCGGTATTGCTCCAGGTTTTCCCTGAGCTTTCCTTTCAGCTTATCCGTATTCGTGAGGAGGTTTTCAATGCTGCCGAATTCCGAGATCAGCTTAATGGCAGTTTTCTCCCCAACCCCCGGCACTCCCGGTATATTGTCGGATGCATCGCCCCACAGGCCCAGGATGTCGATCAGCTGTGCGGGCTCGTTTATCCCGTACCTGTTGCAGATCTCCTTAACACCGAGGATCTCGGCCTTGTTGCCCAACCTTGCAGGCTTATACATATAGATATTGTCGGATACCAGCTGTCCGAAATCCTTATCCGGTGTCATCATATAAACTTCGAACTGCTCCTGTCCGGCTTTCCTGGCCAGGGTACCGATCACGTCGTCGGCCTCGTATCCATCCACGCTCAGCACAGGGATATTGAAAGCCTTTATCATTTCAATGATGTATGGAATCGAAAGGGCAATATCTTCCGGCATCTTTTCCCTGTTGGCCTTATAATCGGCATAGCCCTCCTCCCTCAGTGTCGGTGCCATGGTATCGAAGGCCACACCGATGTGTGTGGGTTTTTCGTTCTGAAGCACATCCCACAGGGTGTTGGCAAAGCCAAGTATGGCGGAGGTATTCAGCCCTTTTGAATTTATCCTTGGATTCTTGTTCAGTGCGAAATAGGCCCTGTAAATCAGCGCCATGGCATCGAGCAGGAAGAGTTTCTTCTTTTCGGTCATGAAGGTCTTGCTTTCATGCAAAAGTAATATTTTATCGGGTGCCCCCGACGAGCGTGTGAGGGCCGTGGATCAGAACAGGAAGGCCTTTTATGATCGTGCGGGCATTTTTTATGAACAGCCTTCACTTGATAAAATCTTATGTCATGTTGTAATAATTGCATAAAAAAATTGTTGCTTTAACATATAAAACCACCTGCCATGCCAAGGAAGAAGAAGCAAAAAAAGATTTTCGTTCTCGACACTTCTGTCATTCTTTACGACCATAATGCCATATACAGTTTTGAAGACAATGATGTGGCGATCCCCATCACCGTGCTCGAGGAACTCGATCATTTCAAGAAGGGCAACGACACCAAGAATTTTGAGGCCAGGGAATTTATCCGGATCATGGACCGGCTTTCCACCAACAATTCGCTCCAGAACTGGATCCCCATCGACAGGCCCAAGCACGGCTATTTCAAGGTGATCATGCAGGAAAGGGCCGATTTGCTGGATGCCACCAGGGTATTTGGCGAGAATAATGCCGACCATCGCATCCTCAATGCCGCACTAACCATGTGTGAGGACCATCCCGAAAAGAAAGTCACCCTGGTTACCAAAGACATCAACCTCCGGCTTAAGGCCAAATCGCTTAACATCCCTGCCGAGGATTTTGAAACCGGTAAGATCAAGGATGTAGATTCGCTGTATACCGGCCGGACCATCATTGAAGGGCTGACCAGGGAGGTTATCGATGCCGTATATGCCGATGGTTTTTGCATGCCGGAAGACCTGGGCATCAAGGACCCCATCCCCAACCATTATTTCATTCTCAAGAACAACCGCACTTCGGCCCTGGTATATTACAACCCTGTACTGGAGAGGATCGAGCGCATTGAGAAGCAGCCCGCGTACCGGATCACCCCCCGCAATGCCGAACAGGTTTTTGCCCTGCATGCCATCTCCAATCCCAAGGTGAAGCTTGTTACGCTTCAGGGCGTTGCCGGAACGGGCAAGACCCTGCTGGCCCTTGCAGGCGCCCTTGAGCAAAAGCGAAACTTCAAGCAGATCTACCTTGCCCGACCCATAGTGCCACTGAGCAATAAGGATATCGGCTATCTTCCCGGCGACATCGCATCGAAGCTGAATCCATACATGGAACCTCTGTGGGACAACCTGAAGTTCATCCAGAACCAGTTTGGTGAAAAAGACCGGGAGTTTAAAAAGATCAGCGATGCCCTTGAGCAGGAAAAGCTGGTGATTACGCCGCTGGCCTATATCAGGGGGAGGAGCATCTCCAATGTTTGCTTCATCGTGGACGAGGCACAAAACCTGACTCCCCATGAGGTGAAGACCATCATCACCCGTGCCGGAGAGAACACCAAGATCATCTTCACCGGCGACATTTACCAGATCGACACCCCGTATCTCGATTCGCAAAGTAACGGGTTGTCGTACCTGATCGACAAGATCAAGCACCATGAGATCTATGCCCATGTCAGGTTGGAGAAAGGGGAGAGATCCGACCTGGCCAACCTTGCCAACGACCTGCTATAGGCTTCAGCCTTTCTCGTTGTAAACCACGTGAAGCACAACTTTTCCCACCACACCCAGGGTGTTTTTGTCAATATGGTCCATGTTGTCGTTCATGGTGTGCCAGTGATCGAAGAAGCTGCCGTTGGCCGATGCCGGGTCGAGATGAATGATATTTATGGTGGGGATGTTGATGATCGTATTGATGTAGTAATGGTCGTCGGTGATATAGCCTCCGGTTTCATTTACGAAATAATCGCCATGACCCAGGTCGGCGGCAAGGTTCCATACCTTCCTCACCCTCGCGGGGGCATACATCATTGAAAAGCCTTCCATGAGGAAGGTGGCATCCTTCACCCCCACCATATCGAGCAGTATGCCGTATCCCGCACGGTAATTCACCTTATGGGGGTTCCTGGCCCAGAATTGTGATCCAAGCCCCCAGTGGTCTTCCCCCCCGTATCTTTGTGCATCACTGGGCGGACCGTAATCCTCAAGGTCGAAGAAAATGATGTCGACACCGATGCCGGGGGCCTGCATACTGAACTGGCGTGCCACTTCGATGAGCACACCGACACCGCTGGCACCATCGTTGGCACCGTCGATGGGAGTGCCATGGTTACCCTCATCGGGATCATGGTCGGCATAGGGCCGCGAATCCCAGTGGGCGCAAAGCAGCACCCGCCTGGCGCTATCAGGGTTGAAAACAGCGATGATATTTTTTCCCCTGAGTATCTTTCCGTTATATGCCCTGGCCTTGAACGGCTGCACCGTCACAGTGTCGGCAAACCTTTTCATGGTATGCTCAAGCCATGAAGCACATTCGGCATGGGCCCGGGATCCGGGCACACGCGGGCCAAACAACACCTGCCTTTCGACAAAGGCATATGCGGAATCGGCGTTAAAATCAGGTATTTCCGTGATCAGCTGTTGTGCAACAGTCGGTGGTTGGGAGGGGTCCCTCCTGTTTGTGCATGAAACGACCGCTAAAAGGGCCATGATCAGAGGTACGCTTATCTTCGAATTCATATCCATTAATTTATTGGCCCGGCGATCTCGTTCCCGGCCTGGCCGAACTTTTCCGTGAAGACAAAAGTATCCATTTCTTTTCTTTCCCTCCCGGCCAGTTCCGACTTCTGCATGCGCGGGTGCAACATTCCGGGGTCGCCGATGTATCCGACGGCCGTCACCGTCAAGGCCTTCACATCTCCCGGAAGATCAAAGAGCTCAGCCGCTATTTTCTTGTCAAACCCTGCCATCTGATGCACGTGAAGCCCTTCCTCCATGGCCTGGAACGTGAGATGGGCCACCGACTGGCCGGTGTCGTACTGCCAGCTTTCGTTAGGGGATCCGTCGGCAGCCGTTGTTTTGCCGCAGTTCAGGATGAGCACGGGGGCAAATTTCGCCCACAGCTGATTGAATTCAACAAGCGTGTCGAATATTTTGCGGTATGTTTCATCCCCTTTCATGCCGACAAAGAACACCCAGGGCTGCATGTTGGATGCCGAGGGCGACCACCGCGCAGCTTCGAGGATATTCCTTATCTTTTCAGGTTCCACCATCCTGCTTTCGAATGCCCTTGGGCTCCATCGCTTCTTCAGCAGCGGGTGAATACTGTTGCTGTTGGTTCTGGCTTCCTTTGTCATGCTTAAAACGTTAATGTGAATGTTGTCCCTTCGCCGGGCTTGGATTTGACGCTTATAGACCCTTTGTGCAGATGCATGATCTGCCGCGACAGGCTGAGGCCAATGCCCGAACCATTCTTCTTGGACGTAAAGAAAGGCATAAAGATCTTATCCATAATATCAGGCTTGATGCCCACGCCATTGTCCCTGATATCCACCACCACGCGATTGCTGCTGTTAACCGTGGCCAGTATGCTTATGGTTGGGTTTTCAGCGCCCTTAACCGCATCCATGGCGTTCAGTATCATGTTGATGATCACCTGGTCGACAAGGTCGGGATCGGCAGTGATCATCAGATCAGGGGGGAATACGCGGTTCGAGCACTGGATGCCCATTTCACTCATCTTGGGCTTCAAGAGATGCCCGGCCCGTTCAAATATCTCCGAAACCCTGAAATACCTGAAATTCGGCTTCGGGATCCGCGTCAGGTTACGGTATACCTCCACAAAGTTCAGCAAACCCTGGCTTCTTTTCTGGATGGTGTCGATGGCGCCCTGCACGCTTTCAAGGTCTTCACTGTCGAGCGCCTTAAGCAAAAGCCGGTCATCATCCTCCTCCAGCAACATCCCGCGAACAGTGGCGGCCAGAGAAGATATGGGGGTGATGGAGTTGGTGATCTCATGCGTGAGCACACGGATTAGTTTTTGCCATGACTCGATCTCTTTCTCATCAAGTTCGGAACTGATATCCTGCATGCTCACCAGCGTATAATCGGTACCCCTCATCCTGAATTCGGTGGTATACAAAGAAACCTGCAACATCTCGTCATCTATATACAGGCGCACAAGCGTGCGGTCGCCAGCCTTCAGGTTCATGAGGATTTCGGGAAGGTCGTCCTTTACCTCAGCCAGCTCCGATATATTTCTTAAAGGCTTGAACCTAAGCATACGCTTGACCGCATTGTTGAAAATATCCACTTTCCCTTCCCGGTCATAGGCAATAATTCCGATGCTCACATGCTGAACCACCGTTTGCAGGTAATTAAAATGCTCTTCTTTTTCGGCGCGGTATTTTTTGAAAACTTCAATAACTTCCATGAACGACCTGTTCAGATCGTCGAAGCTTTTTCCGAGACCCATGTCGGAAAATGAGCTTGAAAAGTCGGAATATCTGATGCTCTGAAGAAAATTCGTAAGCCTGGTGTTGGTGCGTTCCACATAGCGGATCAGCATAACCACCTGCACCACGATCATCACCAGGAGGATCAGTGCAGTTACGTTATACCTCGTTTTATCCACCACGTAAAACATAAGGAAGAACGAGAGGGCCAGCAGCAGCAGCCTGAGGACGACCTGTATGCGAAAACGCTTAAATACCATATTTCTCTATCCTTCGGTAAAGTGACGCCCTGGTGAGGCCCAGTTCCTTGGCAGCTTTGCTTATATTTCCTCCATGCTTATCGACCACCTTGCGGATGAGCATCTTTTCCGTTTCCTCGAGGTTCATATTGGAAGTGCTCAGGGTATCTGAGTTTGGTTCTTCAACCGCTGAGAGAAAGAAATCTGAAGGCTGCAGTATGTTCGATTCGCTCATGATAACAGCACGCTCCACGGCATGCTGCAACTCCCTGATGTTGCCAGGCCAGTTGTGCTTTTCCAGGCGCTTGAGGGTAGGGGCGTTCAACCGCTTGGTTGGCATTTTATATTTTCTCGAATATACCTCAAGATAGTGTTCAACCAGCGCAGGGATATCTTCAGGCCTTTCGCGCAGGGGCGGAACCTGGATCTCGACGGTATTGATACGATAAAGGAGGTCCTGCCTGAACTTGCCTTCTTTCACCATCTGGTAAAGCGGCATGTTCGTGGCGCAAAGCAGTCTGATGTCAATTGGGATCTCTTTATTGGTCCCAAGCCTCACCACATGCCGGCTTTGCAGCACACTGAGCAACTTCGACTGCAGCGAAAGTGAGAGGTTCCCTATTTCATCAAGGAATATAGTGCCCTTGTTGGCTGCCTCGAAGCGCCCTGCCCTGTCTTCCTTGGCATCGGTAAATGCGCCCTTTTTGAATCCAAATAATTCACTCTCGAAGAGGGATTCGCTGATAGCACCCAGGTCTACACTGACGAACACTTCATCCTTACGGTTGGAGTCCTGGTGTATGGCCCTGGCAATAAGCTCCTTGCCCGTACCATTCTCGCCCAGTATAAGGATGTTGGCATCGGTGGCTGCAACCTTTCTGGCTGTTTCCAGCACCCTGAGCATGGCCGGCGAATCGCCGATAATGTTCTGGGCAGACCTGCTCTGGTCGGCAATCATGACCTTCTGCCGCGTACGCAGGTTCTCAAGTTCAACCTTCGACTTGCGAAGTTGCAATGAAGTGGTTATCGTGGCAACAAGCTTCTTGTTGTCCCAGGGCTTTAGCAGAAAATTGGTGGCTCCTTCCTTGATGCCCTGCACCGCCAGCTCTATATCGCCGTAGCCTGTGATGAGGATCACCACGGTGGAGGGATCGATCTCCAGGATCTTGTTGAGCCACATGAAGCCTTCCTTTCCACTGGTGGCATCCCTCGAGAAATTCATATCGAGCAGGATGACGTCATAATTCTCATGTTGCATCAGCCCGGGGATATTTTCCGGATTTTCTTCAGTATGGACAACATTGAAATGCTGCTTGAGAAATAGTCTTGCAGCCAGCAATACATCCCTGTCGTCGTCGATGATGAGCAACCTGGCATCCATTTTTTCCATAAGCGATAATATTATTTAGATCTCCCGCTTCCCTATGAACTGATATCGACACTATTTATTTCATATCCAGGGATTTTCTGTTCCCGTAATTGCCATAGGGTGCCCTGGCATGTAAAATTATGAATATTGTTCGTAACTGTACAAGGTATTGAACGATAATGGACAATAAAAGCAAAGGGTGTAGCGAATATCGTTCTTAATGCACTGACTTTCTGTTTTTTATAATTAATGGCACAGAATTAGTTAAAAAATGTTAAACCAATCATATAATGAAATGGACCGACCGATCAAAAAAAAGAAATGGACAATAAAGCGGATCATTGGATTGACGGCGATCGCCGTATTCGCTTTTTTCCTGATCTACCTGCTCTTCTTTAGGGATAAACAAAGCAGGTTATACGTAAACAAGGACCAGCTCAGCATCTTCACGGTGATGGAAGATAAGTTCCAGGAGTTCATCCCCGTCGACGGGGTTGTATATCCCAGGAACACCGTATACATCGACGCGGTGCAGGGAGGCATCGTGGAGGAAGTATATGTTGAGGACGGCGCAATTTTAGAGGAAGGCGACCCCATCTTAAAACTGATGAACGCCAACATGGAACTCAGCACCATGGAGCAGGAGACCAGGATGCTTGATGCCATCAACAATTTGCAGAACACAAAAATTCAGCTTGAGCAGAGCCGATTTAACCGTGAAAAGGAAATTGCCGAGCTAAAATATCTGTTCCAGCAGGCGGAGGTTGATTATGATCGCAAGAAGCAGCTTTTCGACAACGACGTTATTTCTTTGAAAGATTGGGAAGATGCCGAACGCAACTATCGTGGATTAAAGCGACAGCTTGAACTCAGCAAGGAATTGCAGAAGCTTGATTCGATATTTGCCTATTCGCAGATCAAGCAGATCAACCGATCCATCGCACGCATGGGCGACAACCTGGAACTGTTGAGGAAAACCATTGAAAGCCTGAATGTGAAAGCTCCGGCCGACGGGAAGCTCTCATCCTTCAGCGCCGAGATCGGGGAGATCAAGCAGGCGGGAGAGCATCTCGGGCAGATCGACATGATGGATGGGTATAAGCTGAAGGCCAGGATTGACGAGCGATACATCTCACGGGTATTCAAAGGGCAGGAAGCTGAGTTCGACCTGAGCGGAACCACCTACCACCTTACGATCAGCAAGATCTACACCGATGTGACCAACGGCACTTTCGAGGTCGACCTGTTTTTCGAAGGTGATGAGCCAGAGACGATCAAACGCGGTCAGACCGTGCAGCTCAGGGTGATCTTCAGTAGTGCCAGCGATGCGATCATCGTGAAGCGCGGGGGCTTTTTCCAGGAAACTGGAGGCAACTGGATCTATGTGGTCGACCCTTCGGGCAGCTATGCCGTGAAAAGGGATATCGGCATTGGCCGCCAAAACACACGCTATTACGAAGTGAAGGAGGGCCTTGACCCGGGCGAGAAAGTGATCGTTTCATCCTACAAGTCTTTCGGAGGCAAAGACAAGCTTATTTTCAGAGACTGACCCGTAAACCTATTAAAAAATAAAAAAATGAAAGAAGTTGTCATCTTGATACCCGACGTGGACGTTGAGCAGAACATCGAAATTGAAGTAAGGATCAACGGCCGTAAAAAGACCATACAGTACCGGGTTGAATTGTTGAGCTGGGAGGGCAATAACGACGTCCCGGCCGATCCCGTGCCCATCTTGAAAAAGAAGATCAAAGAGTACGACAGGGACTGGGAACTCATGGAGATAGGTGCCCCAGGGAAAGGCAACATCCCGCTTATGTTCAGAAAGCGGCAGGTAGAGGGAAATGCCTGATGCGACAAGATCCTAAGCGAATAAACGCAGTCAGATATCATTCAATCGATCGTTAACCATAAATGCTAAATAAATGAAAAAGATAACACTAATCATCACCGCCCTCCTCCTGGGATCATCTCTCTGGGCACAGGACCTTTCGAACGACCGTGAAGCCATCAAAAAGCTGATACTCAGTGCCTATGTCGACGGGCTACAAAACAAGGGCGACCTCGACGCCACCCGTGAAGGCTTCTTTCCGGGCTTCGACCTGCTGATCCTGAAAGAGAACATGGTAGATAAGCTTCCCATTTACAACTGGATCAGCATCGTGCAGATGAGGAAGGACAAGGATCCATCGCCTGTTCCTGCGGAAGAACTTACCACCTGTGATTTCGAATTCATCGACATCACGGGAACGGCAGCCGTGGCGAAGATCCATCTGAACAAGGGCGGGAAGAAGATCTTCACCGACTATCTGTCACTATACAAATGTGTCGACGGTTGGAAAATTGTAAGCAAGATCTATTATCGCATCCCGGAATAAATGATCCACTGAAAAACCTTCATTTATGTTCCTGCATTTCTTCAAGACAGCCATAAGGTATCTGTACAAGCGAAAGACCTACACCCTGATCAATGTAGCAGGGTTAGCCATCGGCATTGCCAGTTTCATCCTCATCATGATCTATGTGCTTGATGAGATGAAATACGACCGCTACCATGAAAGGGCAGAGGATATCTATCGCATCGCACAGATTTATGATTATGAGGGTGTGGGAGAAAATTCCGCCAGCCTGCCATTTCCGGTAGCCTTTACCTTGCTGAATGATTTCCCCGGGCTGGTCGAGAACATCTGCAGGATCTATAACTTCCAGGCCCCGAGGAGCCTTGTGGAATACGGCGACATCAAATTTAACGAACGCCGCTTTTTCTTTGCCGACTCAACTTTCTTTGAGATCTTCAGCCATGAGTTCATTTTAGGCGACCCTGCAACGGCGCTCGACGAGGTGAATGCGGTGGTCATCACCGTGTCGGCAGCCGAAAAATACTTTGGAGATGAAAATCCCATGGGCAAGATCCTCACGTTCGAAGAAGCCATCCCGCTGAAAGTGACAGGTGTGATCAGGGATGTCCCCTCACAGTCGCACTTCGGCTTCGACTTCATGGGGTCAATGGCATCGGTGAAAGCGGTCTACAGGGGAAGTCTGCCACAAACCTGGGTGTGGAATCCCTGCTGGACCTATATGGTGATGGCAGGAGGGGCCAGCCCCGACATGCTCGAGAAAGAATTCCCTGGCTTTGTGGAGAAATACTTCTATGATGCAGAGAAGGAGCATGTGAGCCTTTACCTTCAGCCGCTCACCAGCATCCACCTCAACTCCAGGCTCGATTACGAGATCGAACAGAACAACAATAAATCATACATATACATTTTATCCTCTATTGCCCTCTTCCTGCTCATCATCGCTGCGATAAACTTCATGAATCTGGCAACGGCCACCTCCAGCAACAGGGCCAGGGAGATCGGCATAAAAAAGGCTATTGGCGTATCCAGGCGGAGGCTGATCTCACAATTCATCGGCGAGTCGCTGATCCTGACCTATGTGGCGCTCATCCTGTCGATCATTATCGTTGAGCTTACCATACCCCTGTTCAATAACTTCACGGGCAAGGAATTCCATCTCGGAGTTCTGATGCAGCCACATTATATTGCTGCCCTGATCCTGCTGGGACTGCTGCTGGGCACAATGTCGGGTATATACCCGGCCTTTTACCTGGCGGCTTTCCGGCCGCTCAACGTGCTCAACGGCGACCATGGCCTGGCCAGGGGAAGCGGCTTTGCACGGAAGGTGCTGGTAGTGCTGCAGTTTACCATCTCTATCAGCCTGATCATTGGCACCATGGTGGTTTATAACCAGTTGAATTACCTGAAGCATGCCGACCTGGGATTCAACCGCGACAACATCATGATCCTGCCCGTAAACCATACGCCCATTGCGAAAAGTTACGATGCTTTCAGTAAGGAGCTGATGCAGGAGTCGGGTATCCTGAGCGTTACGGCCATGGACGACATTTTCGGTGCGGCGCACAACACGCATGAATTCAGGCCTGAAGGGTTCCCGGAGGATCAATGGCAATTTTACCCTGCCCTGGTCGTCCAGTGGAACTTTGTCGAAACCTTCGGATTGCAGATCGTTGCCGGCCGCGATTACCATGAATCCAATAAATCCGATCCCATGACGGGGATCCTCATCAACGAGGCCATGGTGAGGCATATGGGCTGGGAAAGCAATGAGGCCGCCATCGGGAAAAAATTCCGCTCGCTGAGTGGTGAGGAACGGGTGATCGGCGTGATCAGGGATTTCCATGCCACATCCCTGCACGAGGCCACGGGCCCTTTTGTTCTCAACATGAAGGAAAGGCCATCCGAAATCGCTTGGTTCCTGAAATACGCAGCCATCAGGTACCAGCCCGGAAAGGAGCAGGAAGTGATCAGCATTGTGAGCCGAACATGGATGAATTATGCCCCGTCGAGGCCGTTCGAATATACCTTCCTCGACCAGGAACTGAAAAAACTTTACGATGACGAGAACAACCTGAGCCAGCTGTCGCTGATCTTCACCGTCCTGATCCTGTTCATCGCCGGACTGGGCATCTTTGGCCTTGTTTCTTTCATGGCACAAAAGCGGACACGCGAGATTGGCATCAGGAAGGTGCTGGGGGCAGAAGCACGCCATGTCGTCGTATTACTGTCGACAGAGTTTTTCCGCCTGATCAGCATTGCCAGCGTGCTGGCATGGGCCATCTCATGGCTGCTGATCTCCGACTGGCTCGATCATTTTGCCTACAGCACAAAGCTGAACTGGCTGATTTTCCTGCTGGCGGCATTCATCGCCATGTCCATCGCACTGATCATCACCACGACAAAGGCATGGTTCGCCTCGAGGACGAACCCCGTCGACACCCTTAAATATGAATGATTAAGTAACCATTAACCACAGATGTCGTCATATCATTAATACCAAACCTAAAAAATACAGCAATGATCAAGACCGAAAAACTCAGCAAGATCTTCAGGACAGATGAGGTAGAAACCACTGCCCTAAACGAGGTAAGTTTCGAAGTAAAGCAAGGCGAGTTTGTTGCCATCATGGGGCCCTCGGGCTGCGGCAAGTCCACCCTCCTGAACATCCTTGGCCTTCTCGATAATCCGAGTGGCGGAAGCTATCACTTTAACGGACATGAGGTGGCCGGCCTGAATGAGCGTCAGCGTGCACGTCTCAGGAAAAGGAACATAGGCTTTGTGTTCCAGAGCTTCAACCTCATCGACGAACTCAATGTGCATGAAAATGTGGAACTGCCGCTAATCTATCTCGGTATGCCGGCCTCGCAGCGTAAAAAACGTGTGGAGGAGGTGCTCGAGAAGATGCAGATCCTTCACCGGCGTAAGCATTTCCCCATGCAGCTCTCGGG
>CAZHYA010000002.1:0-34936 GCA_964536525.1 uncultured Bacteroidales bacterium
TCGATAAATCCCACCGTATCGGTCAGAAGCATTTTTCTGTTATTTACCACGAGAGAACGGGTTGTAGGAGATAGTGTCGTAACCGACCCGGCATAGGGGAAAGCATTTTCATCAGGGTTGAACACATTGCCGTGCTCATCCCTGTTTTCCGCCACCAGCCGGGCAAATTTGAATGCATCTTCGCGGGTGGCGCCGAGCAGGATCTGCTGGGTGAAGGAGGCGATATAATCGGCATACCATTCCTGGCTCGGTTTCCAGGCTTCGTTGATCTGTGCGCCTGCACCGCCTGCATTGTAGGTGTCGCCCGAATTTTCCCATACATAGTACGACCGTACATAGAAGTCGGGGTTGTTTACTTCGGCCTGGATGTTCGACATCCTGAAATTTTCGAAAGCGAAGCGGTTCTGAGCGGTGTATACGCTGGAGCCGTTGCCGTAACCTCCGCGAAGAATGGCTTCGCAGTCCTCCCCGAAGCGGTAATGCAGCGCCGCGTTGAAACGCATGATATGGGTGTTGTAGTCGACAAGATCGCTTTCCTTCCATCCCGTGCGGGTGATCACCTGGTCGGGGAACAGGTGCAGGTTGTTGTTGATGAAATTCTCGTATTCGGGTGTCCCGGGCACCAGTCCACGGGCTTCGGCAACGCCCGCCAGAACGGTCGGGGCTACCTCCGCCAGGTTCACCGGCACCACGATATCATCACCGTAAACATTAACCCCGTCGTAGCCTTCATTGCTTTCGCGGGTTGAACTGTGGTTGTCGAGGTCGTACTTATCGCGGTAGTCAACAGCATACCAGTCGGTGGCGTTAAGGTAGGTGCCGGTAAACTTAAAGGCAAATTTATCGTTGATGTTACGGGCAAAACGCAGGTCGAAGTTCACCATGGGTTTTGGCCCTGACGCATGCTCATCATCCACATGCATCATGCCGCTTTGCAGCGACACCGTCAGCCCTTCATGGTCGAAAGGATTCTTGCTGTGCATCAGCAGTACGCCGTTCATCCCTCCGGGCCCGTATAGTGCAGAGGAAGCGCCCACGAGCAACTCCACATTGTCGATGTCGATATTCGACAGGCCGAAGATGTTGCCTGCCGAAAAGCTCAGCCCCGGTGAGCTGTTGTCGACCCCGTCGACAAGCTGGTTCATGCGCAGGTTGGTTTCGCCCGTAAAGCCGCGGGCGTTGGGAAAGCGGAAGGTGAGGCTGTGTACGTTCATGTCGACCCCCTTGATCGCATAGAGGCCATCATAGAAATTGGCTGTCGGTATCTGCCCGATCTCCCGGCTTGTAAGCTTTTCGATGGTCACCGGCGACGCCATGATGTTCTCTTCGACCCTGGAGGCCGAGATCACCACCTCCTGGCCGAGGATGGCACGTGGTTCCATCTCTACCATCAATGAGGTGTTGGATTCGGTGAGTTCTACCTCGACTTTTGCATAGCCCACGAAGGAAAAGGCCAGGATAAAGGGAGGTTTTGTGGAGGTTTTGATGATAAAATTCCCGTCGACATCGGCAACGGTGCCTTCAAGGGTTCCCTGTATGGTGATGTTCACCCCTGTCAGGGGTTCATGGGTCACGGCCTCCACAACCCTGCCGCCTGCGATCACCTGCTGCGACATTCCTGCCAAAACTGTAAAAACAACGAACAAGATCATCAGCATGATCCTGTGGACCACATACGAAGGCTGCTGTTTCATCTCCGGGCTTTACATAAAAATCCCACACAAGGTACTAAAAAATGCCGCAGCCGGTAAAATTAGTTTTGGTTGTTTGTATTTTGAAAAAGCAGGATACGGCCATTTTGCGCAAGGAAATATTGTCGGGGAAAGCTTTAAAATAAATAATTTCGCTGATCATTCAATGTTGGAGACTATGCCCCGACGATTCAGCGCGCGATTGAGCGAAACCTGGTTAAAGGCAGCGGTGGTGGGGAGCCTGTGGGCTTCTTTCGAGATCATCATCGGGAGTTTCCTGCATAACATGCGTGTGCCTTTTGCCGGCACCATACTTTCTTTTGCCAGCGTGGGGCTGGTTATCGCGTTCATCCAGGTCTGGAAAGACCGGGGCCTGGTGTGGCGTGCCGGGCTGGTGGCTGCATTGCTCAAATCCATTTCGCCCAGCGCCATCATCCTGGGCCCTATGGTCGGGATCTTTTCCGAGGCCGTCATCATCGAGTTCTTTCTGGTTTTGTTGGGCAGAAACCTTCCGGCCTATCTGCTCGGAGGAGCTTTTGCCGTGCTCAGTGCCCTGATTCACAAGGTGGTGAGCCTGCTGGTGATCTATGGATTCGACCTTTTGGTGATCGTCGAACAGCTGTACCGGTACATCATCAGGCAACTGGGCATGGCCGAAGGTGAGCCTATGCTGCTGATCGGCATCATTACGGCCGCTTATGGTGTGGTGGGCATGCTTGCTGCGGTACTTGGATACCTTGGCGGCAGGAAGGCCCTCACGATGGAGGTATCGGCAGGCGGGATCAGCCCCGGCAAGGGGAAAAGCCTTTTCGGCCAGGCGTATGTGAGGCACTCCTCACCCTGGTACCTGATATTCCACCTTGTATGTATCGTGCTTTGCCTTTATCTGATCAATACCCTGCCCATATGGTTTTCGGCCTTCCCTGCCCTGGGATATGCCGCTTTTTGCCTCTATGGTTATAAAGGCAGTATGCGTTCGTTCAGAAAGCCTTCATTCTGGATATGGTTCATGGCGATCACCTTGCTGGCTGCCATATTCTGGAACGGCCTGAGCAAGGGAAACCTCTGGGACCTGGAAGGGCTGTTGGTGGGGCTGAAGATGAACCTGCGAGCGGTGGTCATCCTCACCGGTTTTGCGGCTCTGAGCCAGGAGTTGCGCAACCCCGTCGTCCGCACCGTCCTCTACCATAATGGCTTTGCCAGCGTGTATCATGCCGTTACCCTTGCTTTTTCGGTGCTCCCCGGCATCGTGGGCTCGCTGCCCGGCATGAAGAAACTTCTGGCTTCACCTGTCGCCACACTGGCGTTGGTCGTCAGGCAGGCTTCTTCGGTCTATCCCGCCCTGCAGGAAGAGATTGCCGGCCAGAACCGGGTGGTGGTCATCACGGGAGAGATACAGCAGGGAAAAACGACCTTCCTGAAAATATTGCTGGAAGAGCTTGCCCGACACGGGGTCAGGACCAGGGGCCTGCTTGCCCGCGGAGTGCACGACGACAGCGGCCGCATCGGCTACGACCTTGAAAATATAAGCACGGGAGAAACGTGCGAATATATCCGGAATACTCCGTCCGAAGGATGGTATCGTCATGGAAAATATTTTTTCAGCCCGGAAGGATTGGCATTCGGACGAAAGATTTTGCAGGCCATCAACGACGAAAATACCGACCTGGCCGTGGTCGACGAGGTTGGACCGGTGGAGATGAAAGGCAGGGGATGGGCGAGTGATATTGAAAGGCTTGTCGACAGCACGCGCTTGCCTCAGCTCTGGGTGGTGAGGAAACAGCTGGTGAAAAAAGCCATCCGTTACTGGAATATTGGTGAGGTGCTGGTGGTGGATATCGGTGTGGATGATCATCAGGCAACCATCATCGGGCTTCTGGATTTTGTGAAAGGAGCGAAAGATTAATTTTGTGATTAAATTTGCTAAAAACAAACCATATGAAAACGATGAACAACCTACAAGCCATAAAAAGTTTATTCTTCCTTGCTTTTGTGGCTCTTGCGCTTGCGGCCTGCAAAAAGGACAGCGACGATGACAATGGAAATACCCTTCCCGTGGTGAATCCTCTTGTTGGCAAATACACCTTTGTGGCAGCCACCTTCAATGATCCCATCACGGTGATCGTGAATGGCGACACCAACCAATACCAGGCCGGCGATGATGCTTTCCTCTTTGTGGGGGGAGGCTTGTTGGGAGCGGCACCATGCGACAGTGCTGCCCATGCCGCACTTGAGCTCAGGGCCGACTTCACCTCGTGGTATATATGCCTGGGCGAAAGTAACGAGGCCCAGCAGGGAACCTGGTCATGGACCGACGACATCAAGCTTTTGAAGCTGAACATTGCCAACCCGGCCAACTTCGTGGTGAACATTACGGGTGTGACCCTGGGCGGCGGCAAGCTCACAGGAACCATCCCTGCCCTGCCCATGCCTTACGATACGTCTATTCCTGTAGGCGACCCCCTGCCGGGCGGAGGGATAAACTTCCAGACGGCAAATGTGGCAGTGTCATTCGATGTGGTGAACTGAGAGGCTTTCCCGGCAGGTTTTCACTCGGGCGATGTGCAGGCCGGGAAAAACCTGCGGGTCATTTCTCTTCCTTGCTTTCCTTTTCAACATCCCTGACACACCGCACCGAAAGCTGAAACCCCTTGGTCATGGTCTGTCGTTCAACACCATCTTTGGTTTTTTCCATGATCCTGTTCCAGGCCGTGGCCTCGTCGAATGCGGTTGCGGTCCAGAAATAGGCCCGCTCTCCTGAGTAAGATGCATTTCCACGGGTATTGATCATTCCGGTAAGCTCGGCATCGAAGCCAATGCCGCCGTTCACTTTCAGGAATTTGCCGACCGTACCCGAATTGCGGTTGAAATTCTGGTCCAGGTCCTTCTTGTCCATGCCGATATATGATTCGAGGGCCTTCCAGTCGTCGTCGGCAGGCAGCCGGTAACCCTCGGGGCATGCCCTGAGGGCGGCATCGAACGAATACCATCGCCCATGCAGCATGCAGTTGGTCTCATCGCCATCGTAGCATGACGAGCCTTCCCCTGCATCGAATTTCAGGTTCTGGCACATCCACCACAGATCGTTGAATTTGGCCACCAGGTAGATGTTGCCGTCGCGCTGGTCGAGCAGGAAATCGGTGTTCTGGGCCAGGATATGCTTTGGGAGCAATAAGGTGGTGATGATAAGTATCGACAGGATGATCTTCTTCATGGCCATGTGTTTTTATGCAAAATAAATGAATTTATCTCATCGCACGAGGCTTGGTTTTACCTTATTTTTGTGTTGATGCGAATGATGGTCTTCCTCATCCTCCTCCTGGCCGGCTTTTCCCTCCGGGCAGGCATGGTAAACGGTCACATCAGCAATGCTGAGGGCGAACCCCTCGCCTTTGCCAGCATTTATATTCAGGGTACCACCATAGGTACGGCTTCGAACCCTGAAGGTTACTTTGAATTGCAACTTGCTGAAGGCGATTATGAACTGGTGATCCAGTACATAGGTTACCGGCAGCATCATGAGCGCATCAGGGTGCACGGCAAGGTGGTCACCCTCAGTATAGTCCTTGAAAAGGAAGAGGTGTCGCTGGATGAGGTGGTGATCAGCGCCGAGGCAGAAGACCCGGCCTACCGGATCATCCGCAATGCCATCCGCATGCGGAAGTACTATCTTGAACAGGTGGATAACTATATCTGTGGAGCTTATACAAAGGGTATCTTCAGGATCACCGAAGCTCCCGACAGGATCTTTGGCGATTCGCTCAACACAAAGACCGATTCTATCCTGGGTATCGTGTACCTGTCGGAATCGGAGTCGGTGATCAGCTTTGAGCAACCCGACCAGTTCAGGGAGGAGATGATCTCTGTGAAGGTGAGCGGCGACGACCAGGGCTTCGGGTTCAACTTCATCACCTTCTTCATGTCGAACTTTTACAACAACAAGATCACCATACCCGTCGACATGGATGAGCGTGGTTTTATTTCGCCCATCGCCGGCAATGCACTCTTTTATTACCGTTACCGGCTCGAAGGGACCTATTACGAGGAGGATTACATGGTGAACAAGATCAGGGTGATCCCCAAACGAAGGATTGATCCGGTATTCAGCGGCTACATCTATATCATCGAAGACCAATGGCGGATCCACAGCCTCGACCTGGTCATCAGCAAGGATGCCAACCTTCCGTTCATCGATTCGGTAAAGATCGCCAAAACGATGGTCCCTGTCGACGACAGCACCTGGATGCAATTGACACAGCGCCTGCAGTTTTATTTTTCGATAAATATTTTCGGCAAACGCTTTGCCGGCAACGGGATCTTCCATTCGCAGTTTACCGACTACTGTTTTGACAACAGCTTCGACCGCAGGTATTTCAGCAATGAGGTCATCAGGGCCAACAGGGATGCCAACGAGAAGGATTCATTGTACTGGGAGGAAAACCGCCCCATCCCGCTCACCGTCGAGGAAAGGAAGAATTACCGGAAGGAAGACAGCCTTCAGAAGCTGCGAAGCTCGAAAGCCTACCTCGATTCGCTCGACAGGAAGAGCAACCGCATAAGGTGGGGATCCCTGCTCTCAGGATACACCTATTACCGCAGGCACGACAGCACCAGCTACAGCATCGGCTCACCATTGACCACGCTCAACTTCAACACGGTGCAGGGCCTCAACCTGTATGTGAATACGGCCTTCAGCAAGTCGTTTGCCGGGGGCGACCATCTTCGTATCACCCAGGATGTTTCGTATGGTTTTTCAAACTATCGCTGGGGTTACAGCCTGGGCGCAACATACCGGTACAACCAGGATAAATTTGCCAGGTTCAGTCTCAGCGGAGGCATCAAACCGGTGCAGTATAATCCGTCGAATCCGATATCCCCCTTCGTGAATAGCCTGTATACCCTGCTCGATGGGCACAACTACATGAAGCTCTATGAAAAAAGCTGGTTCGGACTGTCCCATAGTTCGGAGCTGACCAACGGGCTGTTTTTCACTGCGGGCATTGAATATGCCGGGAGAGCGCCACTGGTGAATTCAACGGCTTATTCATGGGTGAAAAGCGATAAAAACCGCTTTACCTCAAATGATCCGCAGGATCCCGACAACCAGGGGCCTGCATTTTCATACAACAGGTCCTTCACGGTTCAGGCGAGCCTCAGGATAAGGATAAACCAGAAATATATTTCCATCCCTGAAAAGACCATCCTCGGTTCGAAATACCCTGACATCCTGATCAGTTATATCAAGGGGATCCCGGGCTTGCTGGGCAGCGACGTTGATTATGATGTGCTAAAGGCAGGGCTGGAGGGGAGCCAGAAGATCGGCCCGTTCGGCACCCTGCAATACAGGGGTATGTACGGCACCTTCCTTAACAACCGGAAAACGGAGTTCATGGATTACCATCATTTTAACGGCAACCGGACCATCTTCGGCAGGTTCAGGCTCAACTCCTTCCAGCTGCTCGATTATTATGGGCATTCAACCAACAAAAGCTACGTGGAAGCTTGTGCCGAGCACCATTTCAATGGTTTTATCTTCAACAAGATACCACTGGTAAGAAAAACGAAGTGGAAAGCCGTTGCCGGCTTCAGGTACTTTACGTCGGAATTCAGCAATAACTATTTCGAGATCAGTGCAGGCATCGAGAACATCTTTACCCTTTTCCGCATCGACTTCGTCGCCGGATATGATGCCGGCAAAAATGTCAGCACAGGGATCGTGATCGGGCTCAGGACCGATAATTAAGCGTTATCATTCGTTCATCCAGACCTTCCATTGCTTCTTCCCGATATCCTTCATCACGTTATAGTAACTTTTGGCCCAGTAGTTACGCAGGCCAAAGCCGCCCGCGTCACCGGCCATGTGTTTGGCGAACAACACCTCACCCGTCGACATGTCGAAGAAGGTGACCCACATGTAGCCCATTTCATCTATTTTGTTGAAACTTTCGATGATAAACACCAGGCCGATACCTTCCTCACCGGTATCATATTCGGCAATAATGTCGCTGACCACCTCTTCCCCAAAGGAATAGGGCTCATCTATGACAAGTTCACCTGGATCGGGCATCTCGTTGCGTTCGGTCACGATGTCGAGGTTGATCGTAACATTTGATTTTCCGAATACTTCGGCCAGGTTGTACTTGTCGGGCTCGGCAATAAACAGGTTGTTCCACGACTTGAAGAACTGGTTCTTTATCGCATAGGGATCGGTGAATCCTTCGGATCCAACCAACCTGACATTTGAAAAGTCGAGCCCGTAGAAAGTGATTTCGCTCACCTTAAAGACATCGGCTTTGGTATACTGTGATTGTGCCGCAAATGAAAACGCAAATGCGACGATAAAAAGTAATACGATCTTTTTCATGGCAATGAATTTTAAGTTCTTATTGATACAAATTTATAATGAAAACGAGGCTAAATCAATAATTGCGGGCATGTTTTTTAGCAGGCATGCCCGGAATAACCGGTGGCAGTGTGCCCGGGCAGCTTATTTTAGGGGTGTGATCATTGCTAAGGTCTTATGCGAAACCTGGCCTGCTTAACCGCTACCTTTTGTCGATGAAGTTGACCGCTTTACGGTTTTCTTCGGGGAACCTGACCTTCTCGATATTTTCGACGGTGTCGAAGATGATTGACGGGGCCACACGCAGCCTGGCCCTGAAATGGTCTTTCAGGCTTGCAGCCGACAGGTTGCAGCCTGCACTGCAACCGACCCTGATGAGGATCTCGTCGGTACCCAGCTCGTTATGGGATACTTCAACCACATAGTTTTCGATGCCTTCGACATTGTCGAGGATGTCGAAGAGTGCCGGGGGGTAGAGGGTGGTGCCCTTGAACTTGATCATCTGTTTCTTGCGCCCGATTACCGGGCCCAGGCGGGTGGTGGTGCGCCCGCAGGCGCAGGGTTCAGGGTAGTGGTAACAAATATCACCCGTTTTGAACCTGACCAGGGGCATACCCTCAACGCCAATGGTGGTCACGGTAACCTCGCCTGCCTCGTCATCAGCCACCGGGTTATTGTTGTCGTCGAGAAATTCCACGATGATGAGCTCGGGATGCTGATGTCCGCCCACGGCATACTCGCAGTCGGTGAAGGCGGTGCTCATCTCGGTGGAAGCATAGGTGGAATAGAGTTCAATGTCCCACTTTTCCTGTACCTTTCTCCCCAGCGTAGTGAGCGAAAAGTCGGGGTTGCGGAGCGTTTCGCCAATACATACGGCCTTCCTGACGCCGGTGTTACGGTAGTCGATGTTGTTCTTCTCGGCAAATTCGATGAGTTTCAGCAGGAAAGAAGGAACCACGATGAAGGCGGTGGGCTTCATGCGCCTGATGGTGTCCCACTGCAGCTCAGGCATGCCGTTGCCTACCCTGATGATGCCGGCGCCAAGCCTGCGGGCGCCGAGGAAATAAGCCAGCCCTGCCATAAAGCGGCGGTCGATGGTGGTCATCAGCTGAAAAATGTCGTGCTCCGTGGTCCCGGCACAGGAAAGCGAAAGGTATTCGTTATAGGCCAGCCTGTCGAGGTCATGGTCGGTCATGGCAAAGGTAACCGGGTCGCCAAGGGTGCCCGAAGTGGTGATCAGATCGATGATCTTCTCGCGGCCCACGCAGATAAAATCCTCGTTATACCGCTGGAGGTCTTCCTTGGTGGTCACCGGCAGCAACGGAAGGTCGCCGATGCCACGGATCTTTGCGATGTCGACCTTACTTTCCCTGAACACCCTCGAATAATATGCCGAATGGGTGTTGACATAGGCCAGCACCTCTTTCAGTTTTTCATCCTGGCTTGCCCTGATCTCCCCGCGGGGCCTGGTCTCAATGTCGGGAATATGTCGTGACCGCTTACTCATGGCTGCATTCCTGGATCTTGTCCCCGATCTGCTTCCGCTCATCGGCAGAGCCGATCTCATTTTCAAGCGCTAATTTATAATATTTCATTGCTTTGTCGCAGAAACCCTGGTTTTGATAATATTTTCCGATCAGGTAATAGACCTGGTAGAACGAAGGGTTGGAGGCGATGAACAGGCTCACGGCCGTTTCTTCCTCTTCGAGTTGCGTTCCCGAACCTGTCGCATCCTGAAATGTTTTCGCCCATTGCCTGTAATGCATGAAATCGTCAAATTCTGATGAGTTCAGGAAGGTGTCGGGGGGAATGATGTTCGCGCCGATGAATATCGGGTCAGCGCTCCGCCGGCCATGATATCCGAATACCGAATCCAGGTCGTAGCAAAGGTAAGCCCCCAGCTGCCAGGGTGCCGTGCTGATCCAGACCTGCCGTTGTTCCGGCCTGAATATGACCGAATGATGGGCGATGAGCTGGTTGATCGCCTTCTCGTTGCCATTGCCGATGTCCCTGCCGCCTTTTCCTTTCCGGTCGCGCAGGATGGCAGAGGCCGTTACGGGGCTTATCACCGGATGACGATCGAGCAGCTCCTGTACCCTTTCAAGGCGGTAAACGGAAGTTTCGTTGGCCATGTTTTCAAGGTTCAGCCTGTCGCCGGCAAGGGCATCCGACTGGAAATGGTTGGTGAGGATGATAAAATTGGTGTCGGGATCATAGATGGCCGTTTTGTCCGTCGATTTCTCGATCACCACCACCCTGTGGTCCGCTGCCGAGCCTATAAGGAAACTTTCCGACACGAAAGAACTGCGTGCCGAAGCAATTTCGTATGCTTCTTCGATATTGGAGGCGTATTGAAGTATTTCCCTGGCGATGATGGATACAGGTGTCCGCGCCCCGAAGGGGATGTCGGATTTGGCGGAGTTCAGCGTCAGGCAGAGTCCTTTCTCGTTCATCCCCGACACCACCCCGATCATCCCTGCCCAGGTGATGCTGGCAAAGGCATAGCCTTGCGTGGGCCTGACAAAGGCGATGATCTTGTTTTCGGCAAAGGCATCGCCCACGTAAAAGTCGAAATTGCGACCCACGAGCAGGGAGCTGTCGGATGAACGGCCGTCCCACACGCCGAAGGCGGTACATTCAACGAGGTTCATGTTTTGAAGGGCGTGGCCGATATCATGGGCGGCATGGTAGTTGAGGATCCGGTCGTAGTTATTACCGATAAAATCATAATTGCCGGAGGCAAAGGCTGATATGCCATAGATCTCGAGCAGGTATTCCTGCCTGATATGGCTGTCGAGGTCCTTGTTGAACCAGGCCAGGAAATACTTCAGGAACTTGAGGTATGAAGGCGAAGGTATCATCAGCCTGATCTGGTCGACGAAAGCATCTTCCTGTTCTTCGATCAGCTCACGGGTCAATGCCCCGTTCATGATACCCAGCTCAAGGGGGTCTCCCTCGACATACAATTCCCAGAGGCCGTAGGCATTCTGGTTCAGCCATCCTGCCCCGCAGCTCAGCAGGCCCGGCTCCGCCTCGATCCGTTCACAGGCCATGGCCCCGGGATCGAGTTCAGTGGGAGGGATGATCCTGGTGGCGAGGTTAAAATAGATGATGAAGGCCAGGATGGCCAGCAACAGGGCTGCCAGGATATAAAGCCATATTTTCCGTCTTCTTTTTTTAGCCATTGGCGATCTTTTTGGTGAGGTAGCCGAGTCCCAGGATCTCAGAGCAGGTGATCACCGCACTGGCGGTGACGCCCATGATCCCGTGGAGGTTCAGGTTCTGCCCGGTAAAGAACAGGTTGCTGACCTTGGTCCTTGGCAGGATGATCGATTTCACCGGGTCGCGACAGTCTTTCATGATCCCGTAAGCCGCCCCCTCATGCGTAGCAGTATAATCGCGGAAGGTAAGCGGTGTGGAAGTATAAAAGGATGCTATCTTTTCCCTGATGCCCGGCAGCCGTCGCTCAAGTGCTGCAAGCGCGAGCTCTGCCTTGTGTGCCTTGAACTCTTCATAGTCGGGGCCCCTCCTGTTGACAGTGGTATCCTTCCAGCGGCTCACTTCTTCAAAACTCATATCGGCCAGCATCACGATCGATTCGGCAAAACTTCCCGTTCCCGACATGGCCGGGGTATAAAAGTAATAATTTTCGGGCCAGCGCCCTTCATCATGCACTGCATTTAAGATGCCGTCGCGGCCATAGTGGAAATAGTTCCTGTTGAGGTAGGCGAAGGCATCCTTTTTCACTATAGCATAGACCGCAAACATCCCCCGGCTGTTTTTCAGCCCCATGATCCTTTTCCGGTAAATATTCCTGATCTTTCCTTCTGCGATCATGTTGAGGCTTGCCACGGGGTGTGCGTTGGAGATGATCGTATCGGCAAACACCGTTTCACCGCTTTCGAGAACCACACCCCTGGCCTTATCGTTACCGATGATGATCTCCTTCACTTTTTGTGAGGTCATTACCGTGCCGCCATTTTCGTGGATGCCTGCCGTGAGCAGGTCGGCGATCTGTTGACTCCCGTCGACAGGCCTCCAGCAGCTGTTTACCAGCGAAGAGCGCACACATGCATGCACGTACATGGGCGTTCTGCTTTCATGGCCGGGGTATAGCGACTCCGCCCCGGCCAGCACGTTCTTCAGCCTGTCGTTGCGGCTCAGGCCGGAGAGAAATTCCTGGGCACATCCCTCAAGGGTGCGCCTGGGAAGATAGTAGGTGTCGATGGCCGACAGGTTGAAAAGCGGAAAATCGGCGGTAACCGAACGGATCTTCGTCACATAGCGTTCGATATTTGCCCCTTCACCGGGAAATTGTTCCGTCAGCGTGGATACGAACCGGTCGTAGCCCTGCGAAAGCAGGTATTCGCGCTCATCACCATCGAAGGTGATGGTGTCGAAACCGTCAGTGTCGAGCTGTTTGAGCCTGAGTTTGCCGGCAATGCCGAAATACTTGAAATACTTATGCAGGTACTGCCCCGGAGCCATGCTCCCGATGTAATGCATGCCGGTGTCGAAGATGCATCCCTTCCTGCTGAAAGTCTGCAGGTTGCCACCGGGCTGGCTATGCTGTTCAACCACACACACATCCATCCCCTCCCTGCTGAGGATGATGCCGCACTCAAGGCCTCCCAGCCCTGCACCGATGATCACCACATCATATTTTTTCATCTTTTCTCCTCAGAACATAGATAAGGTTGGATGTGAACCTTGTCTGGTCAATGATCTCGCACTTCATCTGCAGGCTTGAGAATACCGAAAGGTAGTGCTCCCTGCTGCTGAAGTATAATTTCTCTTTCAGGCCGGCCGTCTTGTTGAAGCCGATACCGGTAGACAGGATCTCCGACATCCGGGTGCCAAAGTGTTTCTTTCTCATGCCCCTGTCGGCGTCCCTGATGATCATCACCCCCCCGGGTTTCAGCTTTCCTGCACACTTCCTGATCAGCTCTTCCTGTTCCTGCACGGGGATGTAATGTAAAACGTCGGCCAGGATGAAAGCATCGCTTTCGGGCGGGTCGATACTGCCGATATCGCCATGGATAAACCGTATGTTCTTGTTCTTCAGTGCACAGTTGTTGGCCGTGTCGATCTTGTCGGGGTCGTAGTCATAGGCGATGAATTTTCTCCCGGGTGCCATAAGCTGCAGCATGTAGGCCATAAAGCCGTATCCGCAGCCGATGTCGGTGATCTGCCCTGTCGACGGGAGATTTTCGTGGAAGGGGAGGTAATGGTCTTCCAATCGGATCTTAACCTTCATATACCATTCGAGCACCGGGCCCCGGTAGAGGTAATTCCTGATCACCTTCTTCCTGAAGAAGGCAGGGGTTTCAAACGCGCTCCTGATCACGGCATATTCTCCCTTCATGTAATGCCGCACCGCTTTCGACGTGGCCAGCAGGCTGTCTTTGATAAGCGGATTGCCGGGGCTGATCCTGGGAAGCACGGTGATACTTGTCGGTGAAGTCTTAAGGAAAGGCTCAAATTTTGGCATGGCATTGCCCGAGCCGTAGGAGATCACGGGCAGGATGTCGATGCCCAGTTCCCTGGCAATGTAGAAGGCCCCCTGGTGAAACCTGCCTATTTCGAGATCATATGAACGCGTGCCTTCAGGGAAAACGAAAACGGAATAGCCCTCGTCGACAATATTGCGCATGCGGCCCATGATGGGCCCGAGCCCGTCTTTCACGGGGAGGAAGTCGGCAAAACTGACGAACCATCCGAAGAAGATGCTCTTTTGTACCCAGGGATGGGTGAGCAGGATCATCCTGGGATTTTGCATGATGTTGAGCACCGTGTCGAGGTGCGACTGGTGGTTACAGATCACCACGGCCGGCTTCCTGAAGTCTTCGCCCGGAGCGTTGCGTATTGTTTTCCTGATGTTCCAGGAGCCATACACGATGATGCGGCAGGCCAGCGACAGCATATGGTGGAACCACAGTTTCTTTTTCGCGGTTTTCATGGGGACCAGGTACTTCAAAACCAGGCCTGAGATGTTGAGCACCGTAACGCCGATAAGGAAAATGGCAAGGGTATTGAGCGAGAACAGGAAATCCCTGAAGGTCACGGGCCACCGCCTGGTCCTGCCTTCATGGATGATCAGGAAACGAAAGAGTACCGGCAGGATGGTGTAGGTGATAAAAATGACCGAGGTGATCCCGATGATGGCCGAGATGGCAATCGACTGCAGGGCAGGGTGCTTGGCGAAGATGAGCACCCCGATGCCGGCAATGGTGGTGATGCCGCTGAGCATGATCGAGGTCTTGTAGGAATTGAGTTTTTCTCTGCCGTACCGGTATTCCTGCATGAGTCCCCGCATGCAGAAGATGGCATAGTCGATGCCCAGGCCGAAGATAAATGAGGTGATCACCACGTTGAAGATGTTGAACCTGATCCCCAGCAAGCCCATGATGCCGAGTGTCCAAACCCAGCTGATGAGCAGGGGGATGAAGGTGATAATGCCCAGTTCTATCCTCCCGAATGAGAGCGTGAGGATGAGGAACACTACCGCCAGGGAGAGGATGATCAGCCTGTCGAAATTGTCGCGCAGCCCCTCCATGAATGATGAGGTGAGCGACTGCCTGTCGAAGACGATCACCTCCTCATCTTCAAAAGCGTGGTAAACGGCTGGCTTGTCTTCGGCCCTGAGTTTTAGCACGGTAGTTACCAGGGCCAGGCTGTCGGTCTGGGCAATATATTCGTCCAGGAAGATATCCCTCACGGGGGCAAGCCCTGCAAGTCCGGGATCCTCCATTCCGTAGTCGAGCAGCCCGTAAAAGGCACTGAATGTATTTTCCCTGAAACGGTATGGCCTGGCTGCATCCTCAATGGATCGCTTTACCGATGCTGTCCTTTCTTCCGACCAGAACGACCTCCAGCGTTGCAGCCGCTTTTCGCGCTCTCCGGCCGAAGGATAGAAATGGTGAACAGCGTTATAATGGTCAACCTTCCCGGCTGCCACCAGGCTGTCGATGACTGGCACGAGGCGCTCGTTGTTTGCAAGGGCTTTCTCCAGCACGGGCGAGGCAGACACGAGGAATACTGAACGGAGCTTGTAGTCTGAGATACTGTCGAGATAGTTCTCAGCCTCATGCAGTTCCTCTCTCATGTAATTCATGCTGTCCATGTTGCTTTCGAATTCCACTTTTCGGGAGGTAAAGGTGAAAACGATCAGCAGGATGATGATGAGCCATACCAGTATGCCTTTCCTGTGAAAGGGATAAGAGGCGATCCTCTCGATCAATTGCGACAGGCGGTTGCCGGGAGGGGCATGATCCTGGTGCTCCCGGTAAAACTGCGGCAGGATGACCAGGGTGAAAATGGCGGAGGAAAGGACAGTGATGGCGGCGAAAAGCCCCAGGTCGCGCATGGCCTCCGACCGTAGCACAAGCAGGCAGAGGAATGCAGAGGCAGTGGTGATGCTGCTCATCATCACCGGACCGGAAATGTCGCGGATCACGGTCCTCACCGAGGCAGTATGCCTGAGGTGGTTCAGGAAGTGAAGGGCATAGTCGACGGAGATGCCCAGCATTACCGACCCCAGGCCCAGCGAGATGGCCGAGACCTCGGTCTTGAGGAGGAACAACAGGGCCATCGAAAAGCCTCCCCCGAACAGGGCAGGAAGGAACAGCAGGAGGAAGGTGGTTTTGCGGCGAAAGTAAAACCCCAGGAACAGCACCAGCAGCAATATGGCAATGCTGACCGTGGCGATGATATCGTTTTTTATTTGCCGTGCGTTGCCAGCGGCGACGGCTGCCGAGCCGAAATATACCAGTGAGGCCCGCCCGTCGTAGTGTTGCTCAATACCGTTGGCGAAGCTGTCGAGCATCCCGAGGAGCAGGGCATTTTCGGAGGTTTCGGTACCCGGGTTGGCAGGAACAATAAAAAAGAGCAGGTTCCTCCTGTCGGCCGAAACGATGTAGTCGTGATACAACCCGAAATTTTCGCTCACTTTCAGGCGCTCGAGCTTGCTGAGTGCCACAGGAGTGATGCTGAGCGGATCTTTCAGGATGAAATCCCTCATGACGAAGCCCCCAGGCGACACCAGTGCCTGATAGTCGTCCCTGATGGCCCGGGCGATCAGGGAGTCGTTCAGCCTGCCGGCAATAACCGGATAATCTTCCTCCTCCAGGAGCAGGGGCAGGTGATCATAAAAAGCTGTGTAAACCTCCGTTGTGGAGGCGGGCGAAAACCTGCTTTCGATCGTGCTGATATAGGCAGCGGCACTGCTGTTCTGCAGCGAGTCGATCAGGTCTTCTGCAAAGCTGATGAGCAGTCCGGGATCGGCCTTTTCTTCGTTTTCATCAAGGGTGATGCACAGCACCAGCCGGTCGGAAAATTTCGAATGTTGCAGCACGGTGAGCAGTTCCCGGTTCTTTTCCGAGCTGGGGATAACCTTGTTGATGTCCTCTTCGAGGCGGATTTGCGAGCCGTACCAGCCTTCGAAGGCGGCGAGCAGGGCCACAAACAGCAGGAAAGCCAGGCGGTGCCTCTGGAAAAGATCATATATCAGTATAAATATGTTTCCCATTCCTTTATTTGCTTTTCCGGCCTTTCACGGGTTTGCCGGAAGGTTGCCGTCTGAAGATCAGCAATGCAAAATAAGTGATAATTCCGAGCCCCACAGCAAGCACCATGCCGAAAACGAGTGCTCCGATGATGTACTGTACGAGGTTTTGTGTAACAAATTCGAGGGTGAAGCCTTCGCCAAAGTCGATGCCGGCGCCTTTCCCAAGCACGATCCCTCCGCTGATGTAGCTGAGGTACAGGATGAAAGGGATCATAGGCGGTATGCTGATGTTCGACACGGCCAGCACGATGATCTTGTTCAGCCTGAAGGCGATGGCAATGCCCAGGGCGATGGCCATCTGCCACCCCCACACCGGTGCCACGGCCATGAAGGCACCCACCATTACCGAAGCCACCTTTACTCCGTTTGTTTCCTGAGGGTTGAACAGTTCCCTGCGGATGAGCGCCTTGAACCCCTTCCAGGTGAGGTTGGAAAAGAACAGGTACGGCCTGAAGAACAACAAGGCCAGCAGCACCAGCACGGTGTTCAGCACGCTTATCCTGAAGAAGTCGGTAAAGGGACGGAAGTGGCTCACCCTCACCCCGGGTGGAGGATAATAAACTTTAACGGGAACAGGGATCACCCTCACCTTGCGCCAGGCAGCCCTCACCAGCACCTCCACCTCAAATTCGAAGCGGCGTGTGACGAAGGAGATCGGCTCAAGCTTTTCGAGCGGGTAGAGCCTGAAGCCACACTGGGTGTCGGGGAGCCTGATGCCGGTGTTCACGGTGTACCAGAAGTTGGAGAAGCGAAAGCCGAAGGTGCTCTTGCCCGGTGCACCGGCCCCTTCCATATCGCGCGCCCCCACGATGAGCGCTCCGGGCATGTCTTCCACGGCCCCGAGAAACACAGGCAGGTCGGATGCAAAGTGCTGACCGTCGGAGTCCATGCTGATGGCATATCGATATCCCAGTTCGCGGGCCCTCGCGAAGCCCTTGCGCAGGGCAAAGCCTTTGCCCTTGTTTTTTCTCATCCTGAGCACTTCGAGCCCGGGATACTGACGAAGGATGGCGGCAGTGTGGTCGGTGGATCCGTCGTCGATCACGATGAGGTTGACGGTATATTCCAGGATGTCGTCGATGACGGCAGACAGCGTGCTGCCGTTGTTGTAGGTGGGCAGCAGAACGCAGCAATGGTTATGGTCGAATCTCTCCTGACAGCTCTTGCCTTCCTGTTCCATGATCGTTGCCGGTGTAAAAGTTATTTGCGCGTCATGATATCAAAGGCAGCTCCTTCGGACCAGTCGCAAATGGCAGTGATGTCGTCATGATCAAGCGCTGCGTCGCGGTTCAACATCAGGTAATTGGCCGGAGGCATGCTGCTGTCGCTTACCGATTCGCAGATACCGTCGAGCAGGGCGATCTTTTGCCTGACTTCCAATGAACCGTATTCGCTGAGATTCATTTCGGCCTTGCCATTGCTGATATGCTGGCTGATGATCCATGAAAAGGGGGCGATATGGGCATACCATGGGTAATCGGTCGTGTTCGAATGGCAATTGTAGCACGAATGGCTGATCTGCGCCCTGATGGGCTCCGGGATCCCCGGATGCTGAACAAAAAGGTCATCGGCAGTGGCCTCACCGCCAAGGTTCATCTCCGGACGGAAAAACTGTATCACGACAAAGGCAACGATCAGGATGTATAAACTGTTACGGCCTGTTTTTTTCATGTCGGTATGGTTTCATTAATACAATACGGCAAGCCTTTTATTGAAAGGCTACCGGAATTTAACAATAAGGATCACATCATTAAGGCTTATTCTCCTTCTTCAATGAGCCTGTCGGCCTCAGCATTGGCCCATGTGGTGATCACGGTGATCTCCTCGTCGGTGAGGGCCCTGTCGGGATAATCTTCCACATACTTTTTCGGGGGCATCTTTTTCCCCTTTACCTCGTCGCTGATGTCGCTGAGCTTGCCCACCTTTTTCGACAGTTTATAATCTTCCCACTTCGAAAAGTTAAGCCTGCTTTTGGCTTTAAGGTTGCTTGCCTCATCGCTATGGCAGTCGAAACATGAACGTTCGAGCAGCACCGTCACCTCTTCCGGGAAGCCCGTCGCGGGATCTTCCGGTGCAGGCGTGACGACACTTACCGGGGTCCTGGCGGCAATGAAGAATAACATGGCAAGCGCCGGAATGATAATGAATACAATGGTCCTTTTCATACGAAACGAATTTTATTGATGTTCCTCAACAAAGATAATAAAATTGACGGATGGATCAGTGGCTGCTCATCATGCTGCAAAGCTTCCCCTGAAACGGAAGAATACCCGACCCTCTCCAATGATTTCTGCACTCAGCCTGAGGTTGCCCTCCCCGTCGAGCGAAAAAGACCCGCCAAGCTGCACCCGGGCATGCTTCCGCGGATCGATGAGCTGAAGGAATTTAATGTTGGATGATTCTTTCAGCCTCAGCTCAGTGCCCGCGATGCGGTTGGCAATGTCGCCTGCAATGCGGATCAGGGCCACTCCAGGCACCACCGGCTGTCCGGGGAAATGCCCGGCAAACACCGGGTGGGCAGGGTTGAAGCTCACTGTGGCGGAAAATGTACCTTCCGTCACTCCGAAATCCCGTATCTCATATAAGGTGTCAAGAGCCACAGGGCAAAAATAGTCTTTTTCGGCGATGGATCGCGATAGGGATTTCCGGGCATTACCATGAAAATTGTATCACTCGATAATGTCGAGCCGGAACTTCAACCCGAACCCTGCCTGCTCAATGAGGATATGTGCAGGGCAGTGGCCGGCCCTTTCAGGCGCGAGCGTGATGGTGATGCGGTCCCGGCCAAGGAGGCCACCGATATTCACGATTTCGCTGTATGGCTCAACCAGGTTGGTGCTCACGTAGGCATCCCTGCCCTTATATGCGTCCATCATGATCATCACTGCGGCGCCTTCCTCCTTCAGGAAAGTCTTGCGTGTTCCACCCGCAGGACCGGGGCCCAGCAGCATGCTGAAATATTTTTCGAATTTGTTCAGAAGGATATCCCTGTCGAGGGGCGAATAGATATTTCGCACATACAGGTTAAGGTGGTTTTCCTTATTGATATTTCGAAGTTCGAAATCGAAGAAGTTCAGCCCCAGCTCACTGAAAAAAGCCACCTTGTAGCTGCCGTCGTCGAAAGCCTTGATCATCATCAGCCCGTCGAACCCGCGGTCGCCGACCTCGAGCCGGGCCTTGTACAATGCCTTGTCGAAGCCCGGCGGAAAAGGCATCAGCCCCTGGTACTCCTGCAATTCCATGTAGAGCTTCCCGCCCTTGCCGTACTCCGACATGTAGCATCCCGGCAGGAACAGGGTCAGCAGGCTAATGCAGATCAAAAATATGTTGCGGGAGATCTTCATTGAGGCGTTTGTTCATAAAACGGATGTTGGTGAAATCACCCGAACGTTCGATCATGTGCAGCTCGTCGACCGTATAATTTTGCTTGTTGATGAAAAGGTGTATCTCTGTCAGGAATTCTTTCATGTTGGCGTCGAGGGGGGTGAGCACCAGTTTAAATGCCTGATCGCTTTCATAATAGGCGAAGATGAAATTCTTGTTGTCGAGGATGGTGCCGTTTACCATGTTGAGCATGATGCTGTTGATCTCGCGGAACATCCTTCCGGAGGCGGCATCGTAAATGTTCGTCTTGTCCTGGTTGCGGATGAGGATGGAATCATGGCTGAAGATGATGAGGTAGGTGAAGGGCTCGGTATACTCCCAGCGCAGCATGTTCTCTTTCCGGAAATAGAATTTCCCTTTGCTTTTAACTTCTTCTTCAAGGAAGCTGAGCTGCTTCACCTGCACAAAATCGCTGGCGATGCTGTTGGTTTCGGCTGTGCTTTCGGCCATTTTCTGCCTGAAATGCCCTTCATCTTTCATCTTGCTGAATCCTTCCTGGGCCATGCCCCCCTTGGTTACGAGCAACAGCAAAGGCAGCAGCAGGAGCAGGCGAAGGTTTCTATTGTATTGGTTCTGCATTGTTTACGAGTTTAATCCTGATGTGCATATCTTCATTCATGAAAAAGCTGGCATTTTTATATTTGGCCGGCCCCAGCTTGCCCCTGGCATCGTTCGAAAAGCCGAAAGGCTCCAGGGGGATGCCCTTGCCCCCGGTGTCGAGCAGGCCGTTGCCGTTCAGGTCCTGGAACACCGCTATGGCGTAAGTGCCCGCTTTCATATTTCTGAAGGCCAGCTGTAGCGTGTCGGACACAACTGCGTTGACCGCGCTCCGGCAGGCTGCATCGGGGTTCATATAGTTGCCGGGGTCATCGTATATGGCGACAAACAATTCCCCCTTCGGGGGATGGATGTTCGTGATGGTTACCGACAGCTCGCCTGCCTGCTGGGCTCCGGCCAGCGAGCAGATCAGGAGCAAATATGCCAGGATCAGCGTTTTCATATCAGCGGTAAGCTTTTATACCAAGCAGTTCATCCAGGGGAACGATCGCAAAGCCCGATGCCCTGGCCTCCCTGATCACGGCTTCAAGGATATCGTCGATGCCGGGCCTGTCGTCGTGGAGCAGCACCACCTTTCCGGGTTTAAGACGTCGAACCACGCGATTTATTGTTCTTTCCTTTCGCGAAACAGTGTCGAGCGACCTGATGCTCCATCCCACCACGGTGTAATTCAATAAACGTGCCGCCCGGGCAATGTTGGGATTGGTCACGCCGAAGGGAGGCCTGAAAAGTTTCATTTTTTTGCCCGTGACTTTCTCCACAAGGTCTTCCGTCCGTTTCAGTTCATCCATCACCCTTGAAGTCGTGTAAAACCCGAAAGTATTGCGATGCGAGAATGAGTGATTGCCGGGGATATGGCCCTCGGCAGTCATCCGCCTGATAATAGCTTCGTGCCCCGCGATATTTTTCCCTTTCAGAAAAAATGCGGCTTTTATATCGTTAGCCTTCAGGATGTCGAGCACCTGCGGTGTTGAGGTGGCATGCGGGCCGTCGTCGAAGGTCAGGGCGATCTGTTTCTTCACAGGGCTGCCCGAGCAATGCACTTTCATGTAGAGCCCGCTGCAGACGAGGAATGACCCTGCCGCCAGCATGCCGAGGTTGAGCACGAACAGGACCAGCACCATCCACGGCTGCAACATCCCCCGGGCCAGCCCGCCAGCGACGGCAAGCAGGGACATGAGCAGGATGAGCAGAAATACCTTTCTGTAAGCTAACATGCCGTAAGAAGGATTAACGCGTGATTGGTATTATGGTTCTGGTTATAAATGAGGATGTTGCCGATCCTGCCGGGTGGTTGCGTATTGCCGTACAATATCTCTGCCGGGTAATCCTGCTTTTTCAGGATCATGGCTGCCAGCCAGGTGGCAAAGGCCGATGCGGTGTAGTATTCGCCGCAGAGGTGTTTGTAATATGCCCGGGCAGTGGTGGGAAACAATCCATCGGTGATGCGATGGTAAACCTCATCGCCATTGCTGTCGCCGTTCATCCCGGTGATCAGCAGGTCGACATCCCCGGCGCCGAGGCCCTGGCCGGAAAGGAATTTCAGGATAAATCCCATGGTTTCCTCATCATCTTTGGGCCTGTAAAAGGTATGAACGCCTTCAATCCGGGCATAGTTGCCGGGGTGTTCGCTTCCGCTTAACACGAAGAACGAAGCCCCTTCACCCGCTATGGACCCGGGTCCCCCGTGCTCAAGGAGCCTGAGGGTGTTGCCGATGTCTTTTTTCCAGTATCCCGCATTGAGGGCGATACGGTAATAGGCCTCGGTCATTTCGTCGATGCCGGCCAGCAGCACCTTGTCGCCCGGGTGGTCGGAAACATGCATCAGGCTGTCGAGCATGGCACATTCGAACGAAGTGGTGTCGTTCACATAGGTCAGGTTATAGGTGTTGCACTTCAGCATCACGGCGATATGGGCACCCACGGTGTTGTGTGTCGACTGTATAAAAGCGGTAGGGGTGAGCAGTTGCTCAGCGTTTTCGATCAGTGAGACGAGAAATTTTTCGGTATCTCCCATCATCCCGAGCCCGGTGCCCGCGATGATGGCATCGGGCACTTCAAGGTCGGCATCGCGCAGGCATTTCCCGGCAGCAGCCACTCCCATCTTAAGGATACGGCTCATGCGGCGCATCTGTACCGGGTTGATATATTCTTTGTAATTGGGTTCGATACAATGGAGGTGGGCACTGTCGTAAGCGGTCACTGCCAGAGGCCAGGAGGTGGTCTCCCAGCTCTGCTGTGGTGAAATATTCCCTATACCCCTGATATATGCTTTCATATCAATACTTTGATATTATAAGGCTTGAATCGTTGCCCCCGAAGCCGAAAGAATTGGTAAGCACATGATCAATTTTTTTCCTGGTCAGCTCCGTGACGGGTTCAAAGCTCAGCTCTTCGATCTTTTTCGAAAAGTTAAGGTTAGGGAAGATCAGCTGCTCCCTGATGGCCATGAGCGAAAAAACCGTTTCCACCACTCCGGCTGCGGCGAGGGTGTGCCCGGTGAACGGCTTGGTGGAGGATACCGGTGGCACGGCAGGTGCAAAGATCCTGTCGATGGCCAGGCCTTCGGTGAGGTCGTTGTTGTCGGTGCCTGTACCATGGGCGTTGATGTAGCCAATGTCGGACGGTTTGAGGCCGCTCATGTCGAGGGCTCCCTTCATGGCGAGGTAAGGCCCGAAGCCGTCGGGCGAGCTGGCGGTCTGGTGATAGGCATCGTTGGCGTTGGCATAGCCGGCAATCTCACCGAACACTTCCTTGCCCTGTCTTGTCGCGGAATCTTCGGATTCAAGCACAATAAAAGCAGCCCCTTCTCCCAGGTTCAGTCCGGTGCGGCTCGCATCCATGGGCCGGCAGTGCCCCTTGTCGAGGATCATGAGGGTGTTGAAGCCATTGAGGGTGAAACGCGAAAGGGCGTCGGTGCCCCCGGCGATGACACGGTCGGCCAGCCCGTGGCGGATCAGCTTCGAGGCGAACATGATGGCGTTGAGCGACGAGGAACAGGCGGTGCTGATGGTAATGTTGAGATGCCTCAGCCCCAGCAGGTCGCAGATCTTGTTACTGCTGTCGCTGCAGTTGTGCGTATCGAAAAAGTGTTTGTAAAGGTCATTTTCGAGGAAGTCGGAATAATGTTCCTCGGTTTTGTCCATCCCCCCAACGGTGCTGGATGATACCAGGGCCGTTTGTGTGCTGTCGGTGATCCCGTAACGCCCGAAGGCCGATTCCCAGGCTTCACGGGCAGCGACCATACCCAGCAGGGTGGTGCGGGTATATAGCTGATGGTTGGCCGTGCCCGACAAGGCGGCAAGCTGCTCGTTGGTGAGCTTGATCTCGGCGGCAGGCAGATCGTCGCGGTGACGGGTCCTGAGCAGGCTGATGGCCCCTACGCCATGCCTCCGCTGCAGGAGCGAATCCAGGTTTTCACCGGCATCCTTCCCGATGGCGGTAATGATCCCCATGCCGGTAACCAGAACCTTCTGCATGCCTTATTTTTGGTGTTCGGTGATGTATTCGGCCATCGTCCTCACCGAGAAGAATATCTTTCTGCCGTCTTTAGGATCCTCGATCTTGATGCCGTAGTTCTTCTCCAGCAATACGATGAGCTCCAGGGCATCGATGCTATCAAGCCCCAGCCCTTCACCAAAAAGAGGCGAATCGGTTTCGATATCGCCGGGTTCCATCTCCTCCAGGTTCAGCACCTCAATGATCTCTGCTTTCAGTTTTTGAATCAGTTCTTCCATTCGGGTTCCGCTTTGTAAATGTTTATAAGATTTAAAGGCTCAAAGATAATATCTTCCTCCGACTTTTTACGGCCCAATTCTGCATCCTGGTGTTCAACCAGGAACAAAAGCGATTCGTAAGCGTTGCCGTATTGTTCCACCCATCCGCAGACTGCACAGTCGAGAGCGCCTGTTTCAAATGCCATGCGGGTGATCCCGGCAATCGTTTCAGCGTCAAAGCCGGGGGTGATGAATACCACGTTTTCGCCTTTCAGCCCGTGCCTGATGGCGGCTTCCCCGGCCATGATGTTTGGCAGGGTATACACGAAGTTCGAGGGGCTGGGGAAGTAGCTTTCGCGGTCGCGGATGGTGGAATAATGTTTCTCGTCGATTTCAAGCGAAGAGCTGGCATTGGTGAGGATGAGGCCTGTTTTTTCCGGCTCGTGGCGCCTGCTTATGCCGGTATCCTTCAGCAGCAGTTCCACGGATAGGAATCCGAGCTTGCTGAGGCTGTCCATCTTGAAAAATTTCGGGTAATCCACCCCGAAATGCCTGTAGGCAGCCCTGATAAAATCACGGTAAGCCCCGTCACCATCATGGGCAAAGATCACCTTTCCGTCGACGGAGACCTTTTTTTGCCTGAACAGGATATGTTTTGTAACCGACAGCATCATATTTTACGGAATATAACGGCGGCATTGCTGCCTCCGAAGCCTGAAGCGGTTTTCAGGCAGGTGGTTATTTCTTGTTCGTGTGATTCCCTGATCACATTCAGGTTTTTCGACACCCCGTGATCTTCGTATCCCGCGGAGCGGAAAAGCATGTTCATCCGCATCGACTGCAGGGAGATGGCGGCTTCGATCACGCCGGCAGCGCCCAGCGTATGGCCGATATATCCCTTGTAGCTGTTCAGCGGAGCTTGCTCCAGCCCGGCTGCGCTGAAAGCCTTGGCCTCCATCTCGTCGTTGTAGTCGGTGGCGGTGCCATGGGCGGAGATGGTGTCAATATTTTCAGGCCTGGTGCCGGTGAGCTTCATGGCCGCCTTGATGGCAAGGTACAGGCCCTCGCCCGTGCGTGAGGGGCCTGAGATGTGGTTGGCGTCGTTGCTGCCTGCCCCGCCCTGTACTGTCACCGGAACCTTGTCATTCACGCTCTTTTCATTGTCGCTGAGGATGATGGTGGCGCAGCCTTCGCCCAGGGTAAGGCCGTCGCGACTGCGGTCGAAGGGTTTGCAGGCTGTCATGCTCAGCGACTGGAACGAGAGGAAGCCCGAAACGATGAACTCATGCATGAGGTCGCCCCCGCACACCACCACGTTACGATACCTTCCGGCCCTGATCAGCCGTTCGCCGCAGATGATGCCCAGCACGCCCGAAACACAGGCATTGGAAACGACCATCGGGGTGTTGGGATTCGCGAAATAACGACCGATGGCCCGGGCCATTTCATGCAGGAAGATCCTTTCTCTCCCGTACTTTTCGGCCATGAGCGGATCCAGCAGGTCGATGTTGCCCTTGGTGCTGCTGATGATGATGAGGGTGTCGCCGGAGGTGATATCCACCCCGCTCTGTGCCAATGATGCGGTAATGGAGAGGATGATCATCTTTTCGAGGGGGGTATATGGCCCTCCGGCGGACGGCGGCAGGCCGCAAAAAAGCGCTTCAAGCCTCCGGTGGTCGACCTTCGAGAGGGGCAGGTCGATGGGGGCAAAGACCTTGCTTTCATCGATGGCGATGCCCGAGCGTCCGGCAATGATGTTGCCGAGGTTCTCCGGGGTTGAAAATCCCAGGGAAGTGATAATATTTTCTGCTCCTGCGTAGACGTTCATAGGGAGGGCAAAAATAAGAAAAAAATCAGGTCAGCGGGCAGCGGAAAGGCGGAGCCGGCACCTTTGCAGGAGGCGGTTAATTTTTTTTCAGTTGCAGGAAGTAGAAGGCCACCACCATGGAAAGAAACGCAAATCCAAGGAGCAATCCCACCCAGGGAAGGATGTCGATGATCCCGCCCCCGCGCAGGAAAATGGTATAAAAGCCTTCGATGCCCCAGTTCAGGGGCGAGATGATGCTGATCTTCTGCATCATGGCCGGCATGGCGAACACGGGCACCCAGATGCCGCCCAGGGCAGCGAAGATGATCACCGACACCGACCCGAATGATGCAGCCTGTTCGTGGGTGCCGGCAATGGCGCCGAGCGCCAGCCCATAGCCCGTGGCAGCCAGGCCGGTGGCCACCACCATCAGGAGGATCACGAAATAGTGACTCCCGAGCTCAAGCACGGGGAGGCCGAAGAGGGGCAGGATAAAGATGCCCACCAGCAGCATAAGGATGAACTGGATGATGCTGATCAGCAGGTATACCAGGATCTTGGCCGTGATGGTGATCCAGTATGAGCCGGGCATCAGCCTCAGGCGGAGCATGCTGCCGCTGTTCCGCTCCTTGATGATGTTGCCCGTGAGGGGGATCAGGATGAAGAAGATGGCAAACACGGCCCAGGCAGGCACATTATGCTGCACCGAGTTGGGGATCATGGCCGTATATTCGCTGCCGGCATCCATTTCCCTGAGGCTGATGATGCCTGAGGGCTCGTAAAGGATCTCGGTTTCAGTACCCAGCAGCTCCGTCATCCGCGCCGAAAAGTGATCGAAGATCATACGGGCCTCTATGCCATAGGTGAGCTTTCCGAGCGCCCCGCGTACGGTTTCTCTGAATGAATGGCTGATGACGGGGTCAAAGACAAGGATGACGTCATTCGCTGAAATATCCGGTTCGGGGATGTGCTGTCCTTCCTCTTCCAGGGCTTTGTCGACAAGGTAGGTGGCTTTCGTGCGCAGCTTGCCGCTTGTGCCTTCCGGCACGATGATGCCGACCTGATATTTTCCCCCGGTCACCAGTGCGATCATGGTTTCCCTGTCGAGGGGCTTGCCGTCGATGGCCTTGTGCAGTTCGATCATATCCGAATCCAGCAGCCCCTTTTCAATGGCATAGCCTACCGAGTCGCGGTCGTCGTCGATGTAGAGGATCGAAAGCCTGGTCTCGTCGAGCTTGCGGAAGGTGCTGTCCTGGATCAGGGCCATCACGAAGATGAGTACCATGGGCATGATGAAGATGATGGCCAGGCCGGCCACATCCCTCGAGAGGACGAGGATCTCTTTTACTATGGAAGTGCGTAGTTTCAGCATCTTTCAGTCTCTCAGCTTCCTGCCGGTAAGGTGCAGGAAGACGCTTTCAAGGTCCTTATATTCTTTCTTGCTGCCGATGATCTCCTGTGTATTCCCGCTGATGATCATGCGGCCATGGTCGATGATGGCGACAGAGGTGCACAGCGCTTCGGCTTCCTCAAGGTAATGCGAGGTGTAGATGATGGTGGTTCCTCTTTTGTTGATCTCCTGCAGAAATTCGAGGATCATATTTCTCGACTGCACATCGACGCCCGTGGTGGGCTCGTCGAGGATGAGGATCTCGGGCTCATGCATGATGCCTGCCGCCAGGTTGATCCTTCTCTTCATGCCGCCCGAGTAATTTTTTATCTGTTTGTGACCATTGTGTGCCAGCCCGACCATCTCGAGGCATTCGTCTATCCTTGCTTTCAGTGTCTTGCCCCGCAGCCCGTACATCTCGCCGATAAAACGAAGGTTCTCCCTGGCGTTGAGGGTTTCGTAGAGCGCAATGTCCTGAGGCACCAGCCCGATCAGGCGGCGGATCTTCCGGTACTTCCTTTCAAGGTTCAGCCCGTTATAACTGACCTGCCCCTCGTCGTAGTTCAGCAGTCCGCAGAGGATGTTGATGGTGGTGGTTTTTCCCGCCCCGTTGGGTCCGAGGAGCCCGAAGCGTGCCTGCCGCTCCACCTCGAGCGACAAGCCGTCGACGGCAGGCACTGCGCTGCCCTTGTAGGTTTTGGTGATGCGGTCGAGTTTTATGACAATGTCGTTTGCCATCAGCTTCTCCTGATCTTAAGCAATTTCCTGAATATCCTCTCTTCACGGTCGGCAATGTCGAGCAGGATATCGGCTGCCGCCGTATATGATTCTGCTGCGCTGCTTCTGCCCTTGAAGATGCGCCCTGCGATGAGGGCGAACTCACGCCAGCGGTCGCCGGCGGCGGTCATCTCCACAGAGCATTCATGGAGCCAGTCTTCGTTGAGTTCCCTGGCCGCTTCCTGCAGGAAGGCGGCATAGATGAAACGGAAACCCGCGCCACCGGTACCGATCTCTTCCAGCATCCTCACCACCTGCCCGAGGTAGAGCGAGGCCTTGCGGTCGCCGAACTTCTGCGGCCATTTCTTCATCCTGCGGGCCATATATCGTATGCCTTTAACGCCAAACAGGGGCACCGGGATGGTGAGCATCTGCCTGCCGGTCTTGTAGATGCTGGTCCTGATGGCTTTCTGCAGGTCGAAGGATTCAGGGATCCCGGCCATATAATACATCCTGCCTTTGGGAGGGTAAGTGCCCCTGGCATAAGGCACCAGGGTGAGGTCTTTATACAACAGCGATACCACATCCTCAATCACCGGGTCGCTGATAAGATCGTCGTCGCCTTTGCGCCCGTAAACCACCAGGTTGTGGGCATTGAAATGAAAGCGGTAAGGGTCGGGGAAATAGGTGAGGTGGTACACTCCCACAAGGCAGCCCGTGGGGATGCCTCTTTCGAGGGTGGTGTCGAGCATGGCCATGGCCTTGTCGGGATTACGCGAAAATTTATACCGCTTGATCGTGATGCCCAGCCTGTGGCTCACCCGGTTGAAGATCATTCCGGGGTAAGGCCTGAAAGAGATCACCGGCAGGCCGTTTAGCTTATAAAAGGGCATGTACGAAAAGAATATGCCGGATCCTATGCCGAAGACCATGGCTTCGCTAAGATCTATGCCGTTGAATCTGAGGAGGTTGGAGGTAACTCCGTTCTCGCAGTGTGCCGCCTGGTGATGCCTGAAGTCAATACGGATATCCTTCTTATCTTCCTTCATTTCCCTGTTCCAGTCTTTTCATGTCGGTTAGCTCTTCTACGCTGGTCTTCAGCGCTTCAGCATATAATTCAAGGGTCTCACGGGTGAGGCCTGCAAAGCCCTTCGGCTTCATATGCCTCCTTATTTTTCTTTTCGGGATGTCAGTATACTGCGAAAGTAGTTTAACATCCATGATCCGCAATTCCATATAGTAGGCCAGGATGCTTTTCCTGCCGGAGAGCACCTCCAGCCGTACGCTTTCCGCTTTCCGGTGAACCTCCTCCCACGCCTTTTTCAGGGCCGTGTTTTTCGGCGACCAGCCGGTGCTGAGCACGGTCACATAATGGCCATCGGCATCAACAGCATAGCAGAGTTCGCGGAATTTGTCTTCCAGCAGCCCTTCATTATCCTGTGGTACTTCCTGTTTTTTCAAATGTTGTATTTTTTCTTAACAAGCCATCAGGCTGGTTCCTGTAAAAATATCTTCATTTCGCATTCGGCAAAAAGTACGCCACCGGCTTCCACTTTTCCGGCCACCACGGTGGCGTTCATGATCTCCGTAAGCACGGTGATCTCCGTTACGATCCTGCTGCCAACGGCGGGCAGGGCATGGATCCTGAGGTTTTTGATGCCTCCGATCACCCCAACCGGGGGGGCTTTTAACGCTTTTCCGCCGGGCACTGCCCTGGCCGACCAGCCGGTACGGAGGGCGGCCGTCTGCGCGATGTTCTCGATCAGGCCGGCTTCAATAAGAACACCCTTGTCAACGAAAATGTTCTCAGCCGCTACGGTCAGCGTGCTCACCGTCCGCTGATCGTCGTGCGACAGCAGGCCGTCGACCATCACCATGGGTGGCTTTTGCGGGAGCAGTTCGTTGATTTCTTCTTTACCGGCTAACATGGTTGTAAGTTACCGGCAACAAAGATACTAAGTTATCCTGTATTTCTTACACTGCCTGCGGCGTATGGGCCGAAGGGTCAGACAACGGTGAAGTAAGCATAAACATAGGAGAAACGTGCGCTTTCGGGAACCATGCAGAGGATGGTGTCGCCTTTCTTGATTTTATCGGAATTGAAGAGCTCCTCGAGCATGAAATAAACCGACGCCGCCCCCACATTGCCCAGCCTGGTAAGGTTGGTGAACCATTTTTCCTGCGGGATGGGGGTCATCGCCCTGATCAGTTCTTCATCGATGCGGCTTCTGAAATATTCCGACGAAATATGGGGGAGGAACCAATCGATATCATTGGTATTTATGCCGCGCCGCCTTGCGATCTCAAGAAAATAGGCAGTGCCTTTTGGCACGATGTGCTTTCCGAGCAGGTCAACGTCCTGGCTCAGCGAGAACAGCGTTTTATTATGAACCTCTTCAGCTTCATATTCTCTCCATCCCGTCAGGCTTCCGTCATCCATCTTCTCCCCGCCCGCATACATGCACGTTTCAAGCTCGTTGGCAAAGGAGGCGCTTTCGATCCATTCGATCCTCAACGAGTGGCCTACACTGTTGGGCTCGGGTGAGAGCAGCGCCGCGCCGGCACCATCGGAGAGCATCCAGCGCAGAAAGTCTTTTTCGAAGGCTACGATGGGTTCCTTTTTGAGTTCATCCTTCTTATCGGGCTCTTTCCGATAGTTCTTTGCCTGCATCCATGTCGACAACTTCTCCGATCCGGTGCTCACGGCAAAGGCCCTTTCGCCCGAGAGAACCGAAAGATAAGCATAACGCATGGCATGCATGCCTGAACAGCAGGATCCTGACATGGAAACGATCTCCACGGGCTTGTCGAGCAGCTCACCGTGCACCATGGAGGCGTGCGATGGCAGCAGCTGGTCGGGAGAGGTGGTGCCGCAGGCAAGCAGCTCAATGTCGCCGGCACCGAAATCCTTGTCGAACAAACCCCTGACAGCCTCCGCCGTGAGCCCGGCATTGCTATGCGTCGACCTTCCCTGCTCATCGAGGGCGTAATACCTGGTCTTGATCTTGTTGTTGCGCAGGATTATGGGTTTGGCCTTAGAAGGCATCCCTTCAACCAGGCCGAGGAATTTCTCCATCTGGTCGTTGGTCACCGGCTTGTTCGGGAGGAACTTGGACAATCGTGTAATATAAACGGTGTCTGGCTTTTTCTTCGTCATGGCTCCTGCTGGTCGATCTTGCTGCGCAAAGATAGTTTTTTTCGTAATAATAGTTAAGGAGAATGCATATTAATGCTCCTTATAAGCCTTAACACCTGCCGGGATAGGAATGTTCAGATGGTTCACCCTGGGAGGGATGGGGCATGAATACCTGTGGTTATAGGCGCAGTATGGGTTATAGGCCTTGTTGAAGTCGATGATGATGGTGTTGCCTTCTGGGATCTTCAGGTCGATGAACCGTCCTCCTCCGTAGCTGCTAACCCCGTTGGTAAGATCTTTGAAAGGCAGGAAGAGATGGTCGCGGAACTCCTCCATCTGGCTAGCCGCCTCACTCTGGTAGATCTCGAGCATATGGTCTTCTCCCTTCAGCGTGAAATGGGCTTCGCCGTATTTCACATAAACGGGCCGCCGCGGGGTGTTGGTTTCCATCCCGAACGGTTCGGGCGCGGGATTCCTCACGAAACGGGCCCTGACCATATATTCCTTCGTGACCGGGAAGAACTCAAGGCCGTGAAAGTGAATAAGGTCTTCACTGGTGAGCGGGCTCGTGGCTGAATCGGCAAATTCGCGGTTGACCTCAGCCCGGTAAATCTCCATGCTTTCCAGATAGGCTTCCTCAAGGGGATCCTTGCAGGAGCTGATGAGCAGCGCCAGCAGTAAGAACAGCGTAAAGGTTTTTATTTTCATCATGTCGTTGGCCTCAGGTTTTTGAATAATATTCGACGCTCCTGCGTGTCCTGCCGGGCGTGAGCTTATGGATGACCCACATCACGGCGCCCCCGAAAGGCGAGACCAGGTAAATGACCGTGAAAAGGTAGGCGCGGAACATCCTGAGCCTTCCCTCGCGGGCAGGATCGCCCGCCTTGCCTTTCTTAAGCACGAATTTCGACCAGGGTTTGAACATCATGAATCCCCTCTTTTCGATGCTCATCAGCACGGGGCTGATCTTTACTGCACCTCTGGCCAGCAACCTGTCCTGAAGCCCCCCCGGGTTTTCCTCCCTGAACGCATCGCGTATGGCCAGTCCGAATTTCGCCGATGCTGCAATGTCTTTCCTGTCCACCCCGGCTTCGGGGAAGATCCTGGCATACAGCCCGCTGCCCCTTTTATCGCCTTTCAGCATCCACTTCACGATGGTGACCACGCTCACAAGATTATGGTGCCTGTCGGCAAGCACGATATTGCCGATGAGCTTGCCCCCCAGCGCGGCGATTCTTTTCCTCACCCTTTCCTGGGCTATGATCCACATGTTACGGCAGCCGAGGATGGTGATCACCGGCTTGCCTTTCAGCACCCTGGCGGCTTCTTCCGACTGCAGAAAAGAAGTGAAGGGGATGGAGGCCGACAGGTACCAGGGCTGGTAAGCCAGCACCACGAGGTCGAAGTCTTCTTCCGGGTCGAAGCCGAAGGGTTCGAGCCGGCAGGGGATCTCCTGCACCGACTCGGGGAACGCCTGGTAGAATGACATCCCCGGCCAGGGAAAGGGATAGGCCGGCACAGGCTTCAGCTCTTCAAAGCTGAAGTCGAAATCATCGCTGAGGGGACCACCGATGGCGTCAACGATGTCTTTCATCTGACCGCTCTGGGTGTAATAAACGACAAGGGCTTTCTTTCTGCTCATAGCCTGCATCTCATTATGGTGTGGCTTACCCCAACATCTTCGATCATTTCAACGACTTTGAGCCCGGCCTCTTCCACCAGGCGGTGCATGTCGCCCGAATGGTACATGCGGCTGTTGCCGTTGGCGATACAGGTAAAATACAATGAGGTGGCATGCAGGCAGTAGGTGGAGGCGTCGAACCTTTGTTTGTCCCAAAGCGTTTCCATGATGAAGAGCTCTGCATGTTCATCCATGGCATCGCGGGCATTGCGCACCAGGCTTACCACCTGCTCCTCGGAGAAGCAGTCGAGGAACTGGCTCATCCATATCACATCATATCCTTTCGGATAGGGTTTTGAAAAGTCGAGCAGGTTGATGGGGTGTCCGTCGATGCGGTCCTGGAATCCATGCCCGGCAATGTTCTTTTCCGCATCCCTGAGCTGCCCTGGCAGGTCGAGGATGGTGACCTTCACCGCATCGTCGTATTCGGCGCATTTGATCGCGAACTTGCCGGTGTTACCCCCCACATCGAGGATCCTTTTGGGCTTGTTGCCAAAAATAACGGGCATCACCTGCGGGAAGGAGGTGTCGGAATAGTAATGGTCGAACCCGAACCAGCTCTCACGGAACTTATCGTCCATCTCCGCCAGGGCTTCATACACCGTCGGCCAGGGGCCGAACTCCCTGTGCAGGCCTGCAGGGGTCCCTTCGCGCACGGCTTCCTGCAGGTGAAAGAATCCCTTGTAGTTCACGTCGTGTGTGAAGTCCATGTTCACGCGGGTCAGCTGGTCGACGCATACAAAATAGCCGGTCTTGGTCAGAAAATAACGGTCGTCTTTCACCATTACCATTTCCAGGCTGAGGCCGGCCTCAAGCAACACCAGGGCACCGTATTCGGAAATGCCTGCACTTTCGGCCACCTCCTGCAGGCTGCATCCGTTCTTATGGTTCCTGAGGTATGACAGGATCTTCAGATCGCGCAAGGCCTTTGCCGCCTGGAACATGATGGGACCGAAGGCGATCTTCTGGGCATCGGTCTTGGCCTGCAGGGCTGATTTTTCGTCGTTTCCGTAATTTCTTGGCATGATCAGGCTTTTTGTTTATTCATCAGTTTCATCTTCCCAGTACCGGTGGTAGTTGAACCACTGCAAAGGGTAACTGCCGATGATCTCTTCCATGCGGCAAATATATTCTTTAATCATCGGAAGGAGGTCTTCCTCCCTGATCGAACGCTTATTCGTGGTCTCATAGGTTTTGGGCTCGGAGGCAAAAAAGTGGTAATGCTTTCGGGTTTCCTTAACTGCAAAGACAAAGCTGACAGGTGCACCGAAGCGGGCAGCCAGGTAGAAGGGCCCTTCGGGGAATCGTGCCTTGTGCCCCAGAAAACTGTGCGTTATGGTTTTGGTCCCTTCAATGAAGCGGTCGGCATGGATGGCCACGAGCTCCTTATTCTCCAGGGCATGCTTGATGGCCAGGATATGCGAAAGGTCATCCTTTATCGGGATCACATGGAGATTTTTTTCGGTGAGCACCTCCTCAAGGTAGTTTTTTATCTTCTGGTGCTCCTCATCGAACATCACGATGTTGAATCGCTTGTTGACCCTGTAGAGGAAGTTGCCGGCGATCTCCCAGCTCCCGATGTGGGCGCTTACGAGCAGGCCGCCATCCTCCATGTTGCGCAGGTGCTCCTCACCGTCCCAGTGGTAGGTGAAGCGCTTTCCGAGTCCGCCCATCACAGCCACCTTGTCGATGAGCACCTGCCCGAGCATATGGTAATTGCGGTAGACGCTAAGGCGTGCCTTGCAGGCACGGTAGCCGAGCACCTTCCTGAAATAGAAACGGATGTGCCGGTTGCTCCGGTGCGAGAACAGGAAATAATATAATGAAACAAAGCCAAGCAGGAAATAGGCCGGCCTGAGCCCGAAGGTTTTCAGTATATAAACAAAGATCCGGTAGCCGGTAAGTCCGCCCCGGGTTTTCCCGTCCCAGGATGACATTGGCTGTTAT
>CAZHYA010000003.1:0-2336 GCA_964536525.1 uncultured Bacteroidales bacterium
AGGCGCGAATGGAGGTAAAAAACGTCGCCCGGATAGGCTTCACGGCCCGGGGGCCTGCGCAGCAGCAGCGACACCTCACGGTAGGCAACCGCCTGCTTCGACAGGTCGTCGTAGATGACCAGCGCGGGCCTTCCGGTATCCCTGAAATATTCGCCTATGCAGGCTCCGGCAAAGGGGGCATAGAACTGCATGGCGGCCGGGTCGGAGGCCGTGGCAGTGATGATGACCGTATATTCCATGGCCCCGTTATCTTCGAGTATCTTCACAATGTTGGCTACCGATGACCCCTTCTGGCCCACGGCAACATATATGCAATAGACGGGCTTTCCCTTCTTGAAATTTTCTTTCTGGTTGATGATGGTATCGATGGCGATGGCGGTCTTTCCCGTCTGGCGGTCGCCGATGATCAGCTCACGCTGCCCGCGGCCGATGGGGATCATGGCATCAATGGCCTTGATGCCGGTCTGCAGGGGCTCGTTCACCGGCTGGCGGTAGATCACACCGGGAGCCTTACGCTCCAGCGGCATGAGGAAGGTTTCGCCCTTTATCTCGCCCTTGCCGTCGATGGGCTCGCCCAGGGTGTTGATCACCCTGCCCAGCATGCCTTCGCTTACGTTGATGGATGCGATCTGCCCTGTGCGTTTCACGATATCGCCTTCCTTGATACTCTCGGGCTCACCCAGCAACACGGCACCAACATTATCCTGTTCAAGGTTGAGGACGATGCCTTTCAACCCGGTCTTCTCAAACTCGATCAATTCACCCGATTGTGCGTTGTTCATCCCGTAGATGCGGGCAATGCCGTCGCCTACCTCCAACACACTGCCCACTTCCTGTAATTCTGCTTCGTTTTTGTACCCCGACAGTTCCTGTCGCAAAATGGCGGATACTTCAGCTGGTTTTATTGATGCCATAACGTGAATTTAATTATAACCCTCTTACATATAAGTTGATCTCTGCAGCACTCTTTTTCAGTTTTCTCAACTGATAGGCAATGCTTGCATCGTATTTGTAATCATCGTAGCTGAGCACAAACCCGCCAACGAGGTCTTTCCTGACCTCCTCGATGAGCTCGATGCTGCCTCCCGTTTGCTTTTCCAGCAGCTCAACCACCTTCTTCCTGATATCATCTGAGATCTCCGTTGCGCTCTTGAAATACACGGTGAAGATGCTCATGAATTCTTTATAGATGTTGATAAACTCAGCGGCAATATAGCGGAGGTATTCCTCCCTTCTCTTGCGGATGATGATCGAGATATAACGCATGCTGAGCTCACCGAGTTCCTTGCCAAACACAGCCTCCACAACCCTGATCTTTTTGTCGGAACGGATCACCGGGCTTCGGAGCATGAGGCTGAAGTCTTTGTTGGCATCACATACGGAAAGGATGATTTCCATGTCGTTCCTTACCTGCTCAACGAGGTTCATCTCGAGAGCGAGATCAAAGATAGCCTTGGCATAACGTTGTGCGATCAGCGTGTGTGACATGGCATCAATTCATTTTGGCGTTTTCGATGAGCGTCCTGATGTAATCTTCCTGCTTGTTCTTGGCTGAAAGCTCCTGCTCAAGGATCTTCTCGGCGATTTCGATGGAGATGGAAGCGATCTGGTTCTTGAGGTCGGTCATGGCGGCCATCTTCTCATATTCGATACGCTCCTTGGCGTTCTCGACGATGTTGTTTGCTTCCTCGTTTGCCTTGACCCTGGCCTCTTCAATGATCGAGTCCTTCACCTTTCGCGCTTCGCGAAGGATCTCATTGCGCTCTTCCTGGGCCTGCCTGAGCAGTTTTTCGTTATCCGACTTCAGTTCCTTCATCTCCTGCCGTGCCTTGTTGGCCTGGTTCAGTGCCTCATCGATGGTCTGTTCCCGCTTGTGCAACGACTTCAGGATCGGGTTCCAGGCATAGCGGCGCAGGACGAAAAGCAAAACGGCAAAAGAAAGGGTCATCCAGAGGATCAATCCTATTCCGGGACTAACTATTTCCATTGTGTTTTTTTTAATGTTCTGAAAAAAGTCCCCTGTATCTTAACCAACCGTTAAAATACAGGGAACCATGCCCTGCCTTTTATAAAAGGACGAGCAAAAAGCTAACGACAATAGCAAAAAATGCCACACCTTCGATAAGGGCTGCGGCGATGATCATGTTTGACCGGATATCGCCGACAGCTTCGGGCTGGCGTGCAATGGATTCAACCGCGCCACGGCCGATCTGGCCAATGCCGATCCCTGCGCCGATGGCTGCGATCCCTGCACCAATCCCTGCACCCATCTGTGCCAGTGGGGCGAGGTCTGCTGCTGCCTGTAAAACGATGCTTAAAAGACTCATAATACTTAT
>CAZHYA010000003.1:2346-22017 GCA_964536525.1 uncultured Bacteroidales bacterium
CTTCAAATTTTACTGTACACAATTTGTCTATTTTCATAATACTTATTATTTAATGGTTATTACAAGGTTCATATCAATGATGCTCTTCCGTAGCCATGCCAAAATACAGGGCCGAAAGTAGCGTGAAAACGTATGCCTGTATGAAAGCGACCAGCAATTCGAGCAGGCTCATAAAAACTGCAAATGGTATCGAAAACCCTACCCCGATTCCAAATCCGAGGTAAGTGTTGATATTCCCGAAAATAAAGATCAGGCTGATGAATCCAAGAATGATCGTATGCCCTGCAGTGATGTTTGCAAAGAGACGGACCATCAACACGAAAGGCTTGGTAAACATTCCGACGATCTCAACCACAGGCATCAGCGGCAAGGGGAATTTTAGCCACCAGGGCACTCCCGGGGCATTGACAATATGTTGCCAGTAAGCGCGGTTGCCGCTGAAGGTGGTGATCAGGAAAGTAAATATCGCCATCACACCCGTAACGGCTATATTGCCCGTGACGTTGGCACCCCCCGGGAAAAAAGGGATCAGCCCCATCAGGTTGTTCAGAAAGATGAAAAAGAATATCGTAAGCAGGAAGGGCATGTAGCGCTCGTAGCGCTTTTCGCCGATCGAAGACCTGGCAATATCGTCGCGGACGAAGAGGATGACCGGCTCCATGAACGACTGCAGGCCTTTGGGCGCCTCGCCTTCCCTTTTTCTGTAAGAACGTGCCACCGAGGTGAACATGATGATGAGCAGCAGGGAACTCATCAGGATAGCCAGTACGTTTTTGGTTATCGAAAGGTCGAGCGGCAGGCTTTCCGAACCCTCGGCCGCCATGATCTCGTCATCGATCAACCCATGTTGCATGGCCCTTACGATCTTGCCCTTGTTCCTGCCTTCATGCTCAAGGTAAAAGCCTTTGTATTGATGCCCGTGCGCCAGCTTGTTCGACCAGCAAAAATAAAATTCGCCTTCATGGTAAAGGATCACCGGCAGAGGAATGGAAACATGATGCCCCTTGTAAGTCCATAAGTGCCATTCGTGGGAATCGATCAGGTGCTCGATGATTATTTTGCCGGCGTCAAGCTCTTTTTCCGTAGCTTCCCCTTCGATCATTTCCGTTTGCTCATCAGCTGAGGCGTGATGTTGCGACAATACATCCAAGGAAGTTAAAACCACCGAAAAGACCATCATCAGCAATATGATGACTGCCAGGATGCCTCTTCTGGATTTCTTTAGGAATGAGCCGATAAACATATTAAGGATGCTGTATATTTTCGGCTGCAAGTTTACGAAACTTATGTCATATAATAAAGAATTTTTCTAAATAAGTTATGGGTGATAATGCTGCCGCTGTAAAAGCAGGCAACCGGATTATTTGTGCCGGAAGTTTGTATTTTGATCAAAATATCTGTAAATTCACGGCTAGGATGCAGGCAGGAGCGGAAACCTGCATCATAAGATCGAAACAACGTTATTTTGCCGGATAAATATCTGGCCATTAAAAACTTAGAATTATGAAAAAATTTAAGTTATTGTTGATCCCCATATTTTTATTTGCATTTGCGGCTTGTGTGCCTGAAGGGGAAAAGTGCCCGGAAGTGGATCTTGATAAGGAAATGTCGGAGATCAGGACCTTGCTTGAGCAATACGAACTGGCCAGGGAAAACGAGGATTTTTCCACGGTCGAGATCATATGGGCATCGGAGGATGATATTCTCCTCATTGGCACGGAAAGCCATGAAGAGCTTATCGGGATCGATGCGATAAACAAGGCCATGTCGCGTCAGTTTGAAGAATTTGAAAATACGCTGATCAACATCAGCGACCAGAAGATCGGGATCAATGAAGCCGGCACGGTGGCCTGGTTTTATGAAATGCTCGACTATAATTTCATATACCAGGGCGAAGATATGGTGTTCGAAGGCATACGCTTTACCGGTGTGCTGGAGAAGCGCGAAGGCAAGTGGAAACTTGTACAGGGGCACCTGTCAATACCCTACGAAGCAGAGATCAAGGAAGAAGCGCGGTAAAGAGATCTAGAATGCCGGTCTGAACTGCTGCAGAAAACGCTGATCGTTTTCGAAGAAATACCGGATATCCCTTACCGAATAAAGCATCATGGCGATACGCTCGATGCCCATGCCGAAAGCATATCCCGAGTATGTTTCAGGGTCGATGCCACAGTTTTCCAATACGCTTGGATCTACCATTCCGCAGCCCATGATCTCGAGCCATCCCGTATATTTGCATACATTGCAGCCTTCGCCCTTACAGAGGATACAGGAGATGTCCATTTCGGCCGATGGTTCGGTAAACGGGAAATACGAAGGCCGGAACCTGATCTCGGTGTCTTCGCCGAACATTTCCCTGGCGAAATAGAAAAGGGTTTGTTTGAGGTCGGCGAACGACACCCCTTTGTCGATGTAAAGGCCCTCAACCTGGTGGAAGATACAGTGCGATCTGGCGGAAATGGCCTCATTGCGGAAGACCCTCCCGGGCGACAGGGTACGGATGGGTGGTTTGGTGCTTTCCATCACCCTTACCTGAACCGATGAGGTATGTGTCCGCAGGGCCACCTGTTTCCTGTAATCCTCTCCTTTCTCAATAAAGAAGGTATCCTGCATGTCACGGGCAGGATGATCGGGTGGAAAATTCAGGGCCGTGAAATTATGCCAGTCGTCTTCCATCTCCGGCCCGTCGCTGATATTGAACCCGATATGCTGGAATATGCTGATGATGCGATTCCGGACCAGGGATATGGGATGCCTGGAGCCGATGCTGATCTCTTCGGCCGGTCGCGTAAGATCCGTTTCCCGGGCCTGTGAAGGCCCTGCCTGCTCCAGTTGTGCCTTCAGCGCCTGCAGCTTGTCGGTAGCCTGCTGCTTCAGTGTGTTCAGGGCCTGGCCGAGTTCCTTACGCTGCCCGGGAGACACGTCCCTGAATTCATTGAACAGGGAAGGGATAAGGCCTTTCTTGCTCAGGAACCTGATGCGTAATTCTTCAAGCTGCCCGGCACTGTCGGCCGTGAGCCGGTCGATTTCTTCACCGATCTGCCTGATCCTGTCCTTCATGCCCGTTATTCAACGATCTCAATGGTCATGGTTACGTCTTGCAAGGGCTTGTCGCGCTGGCCGGTCTTCACGGCAGCGATCTTGTCGATGACATCGAGGCCGTCGATCACTTCGCCGAACACGGTATAATCGAAATCGAGGAAGGGGGTGCCACCGATGGTCTTATAAATCCTCTTCTGTTCAGCGGTCCACTGGCAGTTCTTGCGGGTCTCAAGAGCGCTCAGTTCGTTGTCGGCGTATGTCCTTCCCTGAACAAGATAGAACTGTGAGCCGGACGAACGTTTTTGCGGGTTTACGGCATCACCCTGGCGGGCGGCAGCCAAGGCCCCTTTCTTGTGGATGTGTTCAGCGACGAACTCGGCAGGGATGGTATATCCCACATCAACGGTGCCGTCTTCCTTTCCCCCGCCCTGGATCATGAAATCCTGGATAACGCGGTGAAAAGTGGAGCCGTTGAACCATCCCTCTTTCACGAGCTTGATGAAATTGTCGCGATGGCCGGGGGTATCATTGTAAAGCATCCCCGTGATGTCGCCATGATCGGTATGGATAATAAACATGGTTTCGTTTTGTGAATACGACATGCTCGCGAAGAACAGGCCGATGATGAGTACTAAGGTTATTTTCTTCATTGCTGCATTTGTTTTAATGTTCATGCGACTGCAAACTTAATAAAATGAATGGAATTTTGTGCTTTTTTGTTGAAAGAAGGCTCCCGGCCACCTGCTTTGCCCGGGGTCCTATTTCTTGTTCTTCTTTTGTTGCTGTTCGATGAAATGCTTCCTGCAGAGGGGCATATAGGATTCGGTTTCACCAAGCATCACACGCCCTCCCTTGTCGACGGTACGGAAGGAATAATTGGCCAGGTCGCCGCAAACCGGGCAGATAGCATGTACCTTGGTAACAAACTCGGCCGTGGCCATGATGGCCGGCATGGGCCCGAAGGGATTTCCGAGGTAATCCATATCGAGGCCGGCCACGATCACCCTGATGCCGCTGTTGGCGAGGATATTGCAGACCGACGACAACTCCTCGTCGAAAAACTGCGCTTCGTCGATACCTACCACATCGAAATCGTTGGCCATGAGCAGGATCTGGCTGGACGACTGCACCGGTGTGGAGCGGATGGAATTGGCATCGTGCGAAACCACATTCTCCAAATCATAACGGGTGTCGATGATGGGTTTGAAGATCTCGACCTTCTGCTGTGCGATCCTTGCCCGTTTCAGCCTTCGGATGAGTTCCTCGGTCTTACCCGAGAACATCGACCCGCATATGACCTCGATCCAGACACTTCTTTCCGAATTTTTCTACTTTTCCAAAAACATTGCTGCAGGCTCAACTCAATCTTTTATATCTTTATTCGTTGTTAATACAAAAATACAAAATACTGTCATGTCCCGTTCAATAAAGCGCATTTCGTGCGTGCAAAGCATAACGGGAACGACCTGAATAAATCAAAACCTTAAAATTACAACATTTAACCATGGCTGAAGAAAAGAATAAGGCGCTGATCGAGGAGATCGCCAAACATGCCACCATTATCGATTACCATGTGAGCAAGCTCCGGGCCAAACCTGAAAAACTGCACGATATCGACATAGAACTGCTGGCCGACAAGGTCAGGGAGGTGTATGCACTCATCCTTGAACTTCGTCCGGCCAGGATGAAGGCAACCATTGCTGCCGCCGAACCGGAAGAAGAGCCGTCATCCAATCCCGCAGCCATCGTTACCGAACCGGAAACGGTGGCCGAAAAGGGATCGAAAACCATTCCCGGACCCGAGGTCGACCCTGATCCGGTACCGGAGATCAAGCCGGTTCCCAAACCGGAGATCGACCCTGATCCGGAACCGGAGATTGAGCCTGTTCCTGAACCGGAGATCGAGCCTGTTCCCGAACCCGAGGTTGACCCTGATCCTGAGCCGGAGTTTGAGCCAGCGACAGAGCCAGAACCCGAACCTGAACCTGAACCTGATCCCGAACCCCAGGAAGAAACCCCGGTGGCGGATGAAACGGTTCCGGCAAATGCAAAGGGGGATCCGCCTGCTGTGGAAGAGGATCCTGCAACGGATTCTGCGCCTGTTCCGGATCCCAGGCCCCGTACTACCGCCGACCTGTTTTCGGGGACCACCACCCTGGCGGATTCGTTCCAGTCGAAAAAAGACAACACCATCGCCTCCCGCGTAGTCCCGAAAGCCGTAAATGACCTGAAAATGGGTATTGGCATCAATGATAAGTTCCTGTTCATCAACGAGCTGTTCAGGGGTGATCCTTCAATATACAATGCTGCCATCGAGAAGCTGAACGGGGCCGCCGGATTAGCCGAGGCACAAGCTGCGATGATAGATTACAGGCAGGAATTCGGGTGGGCAGATAATTCTGAAGCTTACCACAGGCTCAACAGGATTGTATTGTCAAAATACCAGGGAAATGGATAGCAGGCTGCCGGCGTTTTATTAAGCAGGATAAACATATGTTATATATCATCCCCACCCCAATCGGAAACCTGGCCGACATCACCATAAGGGCCATCGAGCTGCTTCGGAGTGTGGATTTTATCATGGCCGAGGATACCCGTACCTCGGGCAAGCTGATGAAGCATCTGGATATCAGCATTCCCATGATCGCTTTTCATCAGCATAACGAGCATAAGGCCCTGACGGGGATCATGCGAAGGCTGAAAGCAGGTGAAACGGCTGCACTGGTGAGCGATGCCGGAACCCCCGGAATATCAGACCCGGCCTTCCTCCTCATCAGGGAATGCATAAGGGAGTCGGTACGCGTAAGCAGCCTGCCCGGTCCAACAGCCTTCGTCCCTGCGCTGGTGATGTCGGGACTCCCATGCGAACGTTTCGTATTTGAAGGCTTCCTGCCACACAAGAAAGGAAGGCAAAGCCGGATTGCCGCCCTGAAAGATGAACCGCGTACCATGGTTTTCTATGAATCGCCACACCGGATCATCAAAACGCTTACCCAGCTGGCCGAGGCCATGGGCGATGAGCGAGAGGCTTCCGTTTCGCGCGAGATCAGCAAGATATACGAAGAAAGCATCAGGGGTAGCCTATCCGACCTTATCGGCCATTTCAATGCCAATCCGGTCAGGGGAGAGTTCACCATTGTCGTGGCCGGGACGGCACACCGGCAACAGGAAAACTGAGCCGGCAAACTCCCAAAACCTCACATTCCAGTAACGAACATGGTTTCGTATCGTCTATATTGAATGACGTTAGATTAACCGTTCTTTGAAGTACTGTACGCCTGCGAACAGGACTGACCGCCAACTGGACACATTTTTCCGTTCACAATACATGAATAACACTCATAATAACCAGTAAATCAGTAATATATAAAACTGGCATACTTTGTGTAAAGTAATAATCAAACCGGAATGTGTAACCCAAAAATGTGTAAAATGAAAACGTTCGTAATAATTTTTGTTTCAGCATTGCTGATGATCCCCCTGGCTTCGTTTGCCGATGGGGATGAAACCGGCAACACCCCCAATCCCGGAACCGAAATTGAAAAATCGGTGAGCGGGAACCAGATGGTATCAACGGCTAACCTGGTGGTGATCAACCTCAAAGAAGAGACTGCGGAAAATGGCCTTCCTGCCGACATCCTCAACCAATTCTCCGAAGTGCTGACCTACCCGAAGGATGTTGAAGATGCAAATGATGTTGAAGTTGTAGTGGTTGGGTTTTCCTACGATGATGACGGATATATCCATGTCGGGAACACCACCTCCAGCAATGAATCGTTCAGCGATCATGTGGTCAGCAATATTGAAAAGATACGTCTAAGAAATGGCAGCGTAACCATAGGTAAACAGTACTTTGCCAAGTTCAGCTTTAAAAAGCTGTAGTGTTAATTTTATGTTAGTTAAACATTAGGTGCAATGCGCCCCGCCTGGTAAGCGGGGCGTTTTTTTTGTATTTTTATCGGAAAAAGAACATGAGCTATACCTATCCTTTTCCAAGGCCGGCAGTGACGGTCGATATTATCATTTTCCGCCTCTCGGGCAACAGGCCCGAAGTGTTGCTCATTGAGCGGGCCAACGAACCTTTCAGGGGGAAGTGGGCTTTGCCGGGGGGATTTGTGGATAAGGATGAAGCCCTTGAAGATGCTGCCGCCAGGGAGTTGGCAGAAGAGACCGGCCTCAGGGGAATACTGCTGACCCAGATGCATGCCTTCGGCACTCCTGGACGCGACCCCAGGGGGCATACCGTTTCGGTGGTTTATGTTGGTTACCTGCCCGAAGGCGCTGTCGCCGTTGCTGGCGACGACGCTGTCAATACTGAATGGTTCGGTCTGGAAGAAATTCCCGAAATGGCTTTCGACCACCGGAAGGTTATCGATATGGCAGGTTCCATATTCCTGGTTTGAAGATGGAAAGCCGCATCATAACCTTTTACTGACCGGAACATACCATTAACTTGCCGGAACTTGATTCGTTGAGATGAATGAAATATCTTGCTGCCATATTATAACTGATCCTATGAAGCATTGCCTCACCATAATATTGTTGTTTGTTACGACCTGCCTTGTTGCACAACAAATTGATCTTGCGCCGGTCCCTTCCGGTATGCGTAATACAGCCCCGCTGACCGTTCAGGACGAATTGGCCTTCGGAACCATCCGTGAGATCGTGCTGCCAGAGAATTACCGCGGCAGGTTGCTTCCCGACAGTATCGACAACTCAACCTATAAGTGGTTAAGGCCGATCTTCTCCCAGGAAGTATATCCGAACTGCATGCAGTCGACCAGCATCGCATACAACTTCACCTATGAGATCAACCGCCTGCGCGACCTGCCCGGCGATGATCCCGACAACCAGTATACCACCCATTTCGCATGGAACTTCTTTAACGGTGGGAACGGATGGTACGGGGCGAACTACCTTTTCACCATGGATGTGCTGAAGCACCATGGCACACCTAATGTTACCGACTACGGCGGGATGTACTACGGCGGGGGCGAACGCTGGATGTCGGGTTACGACAAGTGGTATAACGCCATGAACAACCGCATCTCGGGGATCCGTAAGATATATGTTGGCGATGCCGACGGACTGCTGACCCTGAAACACTGGTTGCACTCCCATCTCGACGGATCGGAAACGGGAGGGGTGGCCAGTTTCATCGCCTGCAGCCCGTGGAACATGACAACCCTCCCCGAAGGTACGCCAAATGCCGGAAAAAAGGTGGTCATCAGCTGGTGTCCGGAGGCCCTGCACGGCATGACCATTGTCGGGTATAACGACTCGGTAAGGTACGACTACAACCAGGATGGGATATTTACCAACGATATCGACATCAACGGCGACGGACAGGTCGATATGCGCGACTGGGAGATCGGCGCCCTCAAATTCTGCAACAGCTATGGCGATACCTGGGCCGACAGCGGATTCTGCTACATGATGTACAGGACCCTTGCCGATCCTATCGAGGAAGGAGGGATCTGGGCCAATACCGTTCATGTGGTCGACGCCAAGCCGGCTCACGACACCCGGATGGCCTGCAAGGTGTCGATGACACATAATTACAGGGAGCGGATCCGTGTGAGGACGGGAATTTCAACCGACCTGAATGCCGACAAACCTGAATTTATCCAGTCCTACACCATCTTCAACTACCAGGGCGACTGGCACTATATGCAGGGTAACGATACCACACCTGACCATATGACGATCGAATTCGGGCTCGACCTTAACCCCTTGCTGTCGTACGTGAACCCGGGCGAGGCATGCAAGTTCTTCCTGATCGTGGATGAGAAGGACCCCGAGAATTACGGTTATGGACAGGTGAACCATTTCAGCCTGATGGATTATACCAATGGACTGACGGAGGTTGAATGCGAACAGCAGAATGTTCCGCTGGTCGAAAACGGACGCACCAGTCTTTCCATTACCCATGTGCCTGATTTTGACGACGTGGAGGTTGTTACGGCCGAACTGCCGGTGTATGCACCGGGGCAGCCGCTCGAGGTCCAGCTGGAAGCCGAAGGCGGATCGCCCCCCTATCAGTGGCATCTCAACAAGAATTATCGCATGGGTGAGGGGAATGCCCCCTTCCCTCTCATCAATGGCAGCAAGATCATCGTCAACAGCTACGAGGACAGCCTGGCGAAGCAGGCGCTTGAATTCAGTTTTCCTTTTTATGGCAATGAATTCGATACGGTCGTGGTGTCTTCATCAGGCTACCTGCGCTTCGACGCAAACATGTATTTCTGGTCATACCTGTCCGACCTGGCCTATTTTTTAAAGAACAACAGGGTGGTAGCGCCGCTTTTATGCACGGATATGGTCGTTTATGATGACTTCGGGCACGGCGTCTGGTACGAAGGGGATGCAAGCAAGGCCACGTTCAGGTGGCGAACATCCTTTGACAACAACCCTGCAGGCTCCGACATCAATTTTGCCGTCACCCTCTATCCGAACGGGAATATCGACTTCTGGTACGGGCAGACAGCTGTAGACCGCAGGATGCGATGGGTATCGGGGATCTCCGATGGCGACCTGGTAAACTACAGCCTGCCGGAATTGCCCGACCCCGGATTGATCAATGAAAACACACGTGTTTCGTTCCTTTCCGCGACAATGCCCGACGAGATCGGCCTTTCCGACGGCGGGATGCTGACCGTACTGGAAAATGCAGGCTCGATGAACACGGATGTCAGCGTCGTGGTTACCGATAATACCCTGCTGAGGGCAGAAAAGACCTTCCAGCTTACCGACGGGCTTGCATTCAGCATCAGCCTTCAGGGTTCCGACATTTACAACGGACAGATGAACTACTTCGACCTGCATGCCTTGAACCGCGGAACCGACGTCCTGCAGGATATTGATCTTACCCTCTCAACGAGCCTCCCGGGATTCCAGATCATCGACGGGCAGCAAAGCCTGTCATCGCTCCAGCCCGGCGAAAGCATTGAACTCACGGGAGTGTTCAGCTGCCTGAACGATGAGCCGCTTGCCGACGGTGAACTGGCTGTGTTCAGCATAAAAGCCAGCACAGCCCAAAAAGCGTACGAGCGTGATTTCGTTTTCACCGTGGCTACCCCGGAGGTTGAACTTTTCAGCTATTCCGTCCAGAATGAGAACGGGATACTGGAACCAGGCAACCCCGCCGACCTGAACATCAAACTCATTAATAATGGCAGCAGGGAAAGCATCAACACCTCCCTCAGGCTCATCCCTTCCGAACCCGGGGTAGTGGTCAACAATGAACAGCCACTGGCCATTGGTACCATCAGGCCGGGCGAAACAGCCTCAAATGATTTCAGCCTGACCCCCGACGATTCCTTCATGCTGGGAACAGAGGTGGGCTTTACCCTTGAGGTGAGGGATGAACTGGGCACTTTCAAGGAGTTACCCTTCAGCCTCAGGATAGGGAAAGTACCGGTTTGCATCGTCGATATGGACCCCGGCACCATTTCGGGTCCTTACATTCATGAACTGCTGCAGCAGATGGATGTACAGGTTGAATATATGCGAACTTTTCCCATCTCATTCAAGGCTTACCAGTCGGTGATCCTCTGCCTGGGAAAGATATTTGCCAACTACGAACTTTCTTACCAGCAGGGGGTTGCACTGGAACAATACCTGAACGATGGCGGCCGGCTGTATATGGAAGGCCGTGTCATCTGGCAACAGCAACCGCCCCTTGCCATCTTCGGCAAGTTCAATATCGGCACAGTCTCCTCCCCGGGGGTATACGAAACCCTTGATGGCATTGATGGCACCTTTACCCAGGGCCTCAGCTATGCCAATACTGCCGTACAGCCCTATTGTTTCTTTTACCTTGAGCCCGTCCCACCGGCCTATGCCATATTTACCGGTCGTGCCTACCCCAATGTCGCTGCGGTGGCTTATGATGCCGGCACCTATAAGACCATCGGCACCATCTTCGAACTCGGGACCCTGGCATCTTCCGACACCTGCCAGGTGGAAACCTTCATGCAGGCCGTCCTCGACTTTTTCGATGTTAAACAAAGCGTGATCGGCATTGCGGAAGGGCTGGCCATGAACAACAGGGCAGACCTGTATAACTATCCCAATCCTTTCAGCTATAGCACCAGCATCCCGCTGGTCCTTGACAAACGCAGTTTTGTCGAAGCAGCGGTATATGATCTCCAGGGTAGGATGGTCGGTGAACTGCTTAGCCCGGCCTATCTGCCGGCAGGCACCCATGAGCTGAAATGGGAGGCATCCGGCACCGGCGGAAAGCCGGCACCGGCAGGAATATACATTTTCCGCGTAAGGATCGATGGCCTGCAGCAGGCAGGGAAGATGGTCTTAATGCGTCAGTGAAAATGATTATATTTACGGGAATAAATCTTGATTCCCATGAAAGCCTTTTGTGTAATTTTCTTCAGTTGCGTCATTTTTGTTACCATGGCGCAGGAAAATCTCAACTATCTGGAGCAGTCGGCCGGACTGCAATACCCTGATTTTGACGGTGGCCGCACCGAACTGGAGTTTGCCGATATCAACCTCGACGGGTACCTCGACCTCGTGACCATCGGTGACCACGGTAACCCCATCACGGCCCAGCACGGCATCATCGTGTGGCTGGGATCAGCTTCGGGCGACTGGACCCTCAAAATGACCGGCGACCTGGGTTATGGAGGCATTGCAGTAGGCGATGCCAACCTCGACGGCATTCCCGATGTGGGCTATGGCATGCACCATAACTATTCATCGACAGACCTCGGCGATCAACTCATAGAAGTAGCCCTTGGCGACGGGAGCGCAGAATCCTGGATACCCTGGGATGACGGCCTCGCCACAGCCGGGGAAACATGGGGCATGTTCGGCACCGATTTCGCCGACATCGACAACGACGGCGACCTCGATATCGGCAGCATTTCCTTTGGCTCAGGCGCAGGGGTGCACGTGTACCGGAACCAGATGGACGGGACCTGGGAACATGCTTTCGGCTTCCTGAACGGGAATTCGGACATGGTGTTCGAGTTTGGCGATATCAACCGCGACGGGTATGCCGATTTCGTGGCCAGCCATGAGTATGGATCGGTCTATTTCGGTGACGGGACAGGCAATTTCACCCTGACCGAAAACGGACTTCCGGCGCAGGGCTGGGCAGGCAGGATGGGCCCTTCGCTGGGCGATGTTGACAATGACGGGGGCATGGACCTGGCATATGTTACTGATGCCGGCGGAGTGAGGGTATATGTCTGGGATGAGGGAGCCATGCAATGGTCCGACTTTTCGGGTACGCTGCCTGTCAGCGGGGATTATGAACTCACACAGCTGGCCGACATGGACAGCGACGGCATGGTTGATGTTGCCGCCTTTGGCGATGGCGTCGTGCGAATATGGCTGGGCGATGGCACCGGAACCTGGACGGAAGCAGCCATGGTCACAACCCCTTCGCCGGGCAATGCACAAGCCTTCAGGGCGGGAGGGGATGTCGACCATAACGGCTTTCCCGACTTTGTGATCATCTCCGAAGAAGGCACATGGATTAATTATAAGAACCACCTCCACTTTTACAAGGAAACCTCCGGTGCCACCACCCTGTCGATCAGTAACCTCTTTCCCGGTGGCGGGGAAGTGTTCTACCGGCATTCGGTGCAATTCATCAGGTGGATCACATCCGTTCCCGGAGGATCAGGAAGTTTGGTGCGACTGGAATACAGCACCACAGGCACCAACGGGCCATGGACACTGATCGCCGACAGCCTGCCCGACAATATGCGCTTTCAGTGGCAGGTGCCGGCCGTAAACTCGGCGAACTGCTTTATCAGGATGACGGTGTTCAATGACACTGAAAGCCAGGTTTCGATCAACCCTTCAGCCTTCACCATTACCGACGGGACCGTCGGCATCAGTCAGGAAAACGAGAAGAACACGCTCGAGGTGAAGGTATTTCCCAATCCGTTCAGGGATGTGGTGTATATCGAATTTATGGTGGATAGCGAAGCCGAAGTATCGCTTTCGGTATCAGACCAGATGGGCAGGGCGGTAAAGTCAGTACTGCCGCAGACCACGCTCATAAAGGGAACCCACAGGTTTGAATGGGATGGAACCGATGATGCGGGTAAAAAGTTATCGCCCGGGATCTATTCTTACAGGCTGATCATCAATGGAGAAGCCATCGGGGGCAGGCTGGTGCTGATCCGGTAAATGATCCGGCAGATCCCGGAATAGCGGTCTTATTTTATTATTTTAGCGTTTTCATAATCAGCAAATGTTGAAATACAGGTTTTTCTTGCTGCTGCTTCCGATGTTGCTTGCTTCAACCGGGCAGCCTTCGGCCGATGCCGATCCCGATGCTGTTCCGGGAAGGATGATCATTCAATTGGATCAGCGGTACGATGATGTAAAAACAATCGGCCTGCTTGAAGATGACCATCACGGCATCGGGCTGAAGATGGAAAGATGCCTCTCCGCTTCGCTGGGAATATGGCTTTTTTACTACGATCCGGGTTCAGGAACCAAAAGGTCGCTGCTGAGTGCCATAGGCAAAAACAAGGCTGTGGTGAACATACAGTTCGACCATTACCTGTCGCCCCGTGAGGTAATCCCCGACGACCAGCGGTTCCTGGAACAATGGGCCCTGAGGAACCTGGGACAGAGCGGGGGAACCCCCGATGCCGACATCGATGCTTCCGATGCCTGGACGATTGCGGTGAATACGGGAGCAACATGCCTGGGCGACAGCATGGTGATCGCGGTGGTCGACGATGGCTTTTCACTGATCCATGAAGACATGTACTTCTGGAAGAACAGGAACGAGATCCCGGGCAACGGCATTGACGATGATGGTAATGGATATGTGGACGACTACGACGGATGGAATGGGATCTCGGGCAGCGGTGAGATCCCGTCGAGGAGCCATGGCATGCATGTAGCCGGAATCGCCGGGGCACGGGGCAACAATTCCACCGGCGTGAGCGGGGTGAACTGGAACTGCGCCGTCATGCCGGTGGTAGGTTCCTCCACCTTCGAATCCTTTGTAGTGGCTGCCTACGCCTATGTTTACGACATGCGTGCCCTGTATGACGAAAGTGCAGGAACGAAAGGAGCTTTCGTTGTGGTGACCAACAGCTCCTTCGGGGTGGATTTCGCTGATCCTGAAGATTATCCGGTTTGGGGCGCCATGTACGACTCACTGGGCAGCCTGGGCATCGTGAATGTGGCGGCTACGATGAATAAGCCATACAGCGTCGAGGAAATGGGTGATGTGCCTACAAGTTTCGATACCGACCACCTGATCGCCGTCACCAGTACCACGAACCATGACGGGAGATATTCACAGGCAGCCTGGGGTAAGGTGTCGATCGACCTGGGTGCCCCTGGCGTGTCCATCCTTTCCACAACGGTGCCCAATGATTACGGATACAAGACGGGTACCTCCATGGCCTCGCCCCACGTGGCCGGTGGTGTGGCACTGATGTTTGCGGCTGCCGATGAGGCTTTCATCCATACTTACTTCGAACGTCCGGGCGAGATGGCCGTATTCATGAAAAAATTGCTGCTCGACGGGGTCGATACGCTCAACGGTTTCGATACCCTGTGCGTTTCCGGGGGAAGGCTCAACGTTGACGGGGCGGTGAGGAGAATGGTCGGGCCGCGTTTGTGGATCCCCGCCGACACATTCCGCATCAGCCTTGCCCCTGACTCCTCAGCCACCGGATACCTTGTCGTGGAGAACCTGCTTGGGTTTGAAATGCCATTCGTGTCGGGCATCGCGAACATGCCTGCGTGGATATCCCTGGCTCCGGCAGCAGACACACTGGCAGGCCATGGCACCGATAGCCTTAGGCTGGATTTTGATGCCACGGCGATGGAGGAAGGCAACTACTATTGCAACCTGGAAGTGACCGACATCGCCGGTATGACGAACGAAGCGACCATCGAAATGACCGTTGATCCCTCATTCGGGATCCGCGATACACAAAACCGGCCGATAATCGGATTCAGTTGTTTCCCCAATCCTTTTGCTGCTGCACTGCAGATGGGCCTTGAAATAACGCAGCCTTCTTTCATCAGGGTTGACATATACGCCTTGTCGGGCCTAAAGGTGAATTCGTGGAACGAGCAGGCAGGTACAGGAAAACATATCATGGTATGGGACGGCAAGGATGCTGCCGGAAAATCACAGCCAGCCGGGGTTTACATCGTGAACATATCGGTGAACGGATACAGCGAAAGCATCCGTGTGATCAGGGCTGCCAAATAGCTTATCGCCTGTTTGCGAGCCAGAAGATAGGATCCATCAGCTCCTTGGCTTTCCAGATCTCGAAATGCAGTTGTGTCTTGTTCTCACTACGGTTGGTGTATATGCGGCCAACAGGATCCTTCGTGCCCACCTTCTGCCCCTTGCTGACCAACACCTCGTCGAGGTTTGAATAAACTGTCAGGTATTCCCCGTGTCTGATGATCACCACATTGTTGAAGTTAGGCACTGAGATAACCCTGGTTACTTCACCACTGAAAACGGCCCTGGCATATTCACCTTCTGCCGTCAGGATATCGATGCCATTGTTCTTGACCTTAACACGTGGCAGTACAGGGTGCTGATGTTCGCCAAAGGTGCCGGAAACAATGCCCCTTTCAGTGGGCCAGGGAAGCTTTCCCCTGTTGTTCGAAAAGTCTTCTGATAAAAGTTTCTCCTCAGGCGTGAGGGCAAACCCGGATACGGTTGTGGTGCCTGCCGCGGCACGTGCACGCTCTTCCGCCAGCCTGATCTCCTCGGCGATGATATCCTCGATGGCCTTTTCGAGCCTGGCCACCGCTTTTTCCTTTTCTTTGAGTGTGGCCCTGAGCTCTTTCTCCTTGCGTCCAAGGTCGCTGATGGTGTTATCAACTTCCGCTTTCTCCCTTACCAACTGTTGTTGCTCGCTTTGCTGCTGCGACAGCAGGTTTAGCTTTTCTGCCTTCTGACGCTCGAGCTCGAGCTCTTTTAATGAAAGCACGGCCTGTGTTTCAGTGATGAGCGTTGCCTGGGTCCGGCGGTATGAGCCGTATTGCTGAAAGTACTTGATGCGGCGGTAAGCCTGGTTAAAGTCGCTGGAAGAAAAAATAAATACAAGCCTGTCGTATGCATTGCGGTTACGGTACGCGTAATAGATCATCCGGGCATATTCCTCTTTCAGCTTCCTGAGTTCTGCGCTGAGAGAGAAGATGCTGTCGGCCGTGAGGCCGATCTCCTTATCGAGCATAACCATCTCCGCACGAATATTGTTTATCAGCCGCTCCCTTTGCCTGATCTTCTGCTGAAGGAGCGTGAGCACATCCATGCTGCTCTGGCGATTCTCCCTCGTCCTTTCAAGCATCTTGCTGGTATAGGCGATCTCTGCTTCTATCTGTTTTTTCTCCTCCTGCAAACCGGCCTTCCTGTCCTGTGCCGATACGAGAAAAGGGAATAAAAGGAAGATCATTATGAATGATCGCCGGAGATTCCTCAAAAGGATGCCATTTTTGTCAAGCATGATCATCTAATAGATCCTTTCATATTTATCGGGGATGGTGAAAGGGAACGACAATTCTTCTCCTATGCGTATCCTGGAATATTTAACGATGACCAAAACATTTTCCTCGGCAGTGATCTCGTAAACAATCTTGAAGGGGAAAAGCTGCCCCTCATGATCCTTGAAATCGCTGTAATAGGCATCGAGTTTCTTGTCGTTTGTGATCTCCTTGATATTGACCCGGGTGATCTTGAAATTGTATGGGTTTAACCAGATATCCTGGTAATATGCCTTTGCATCGGTTTCGTCGATTTTCATAAACTTCTTAAGTTTCCGGCGTTCGGCTGTGGAAAGCTTGTATTCTTCCTTGTCGATGCTGGCCTTGAAACTTGACTCTTCGTAAAACTGAAAGTCATTGCCAATGATGAATGACTGCAGGATGTCGAAGTCGATATTGGTTTGCAGGTAATCGTTGATAAATTTATAGTCGCCCTTCAGATAAAGCTTATTTATCCTGTTAATGAAGAATACAGAGTCGTTGGTGATCATAAGCCTGGCCATTTCAATGCCCAGGGCCGGAGAGAATGACAGCCAGATGACACTGTCTTTTCGCATCCTGATCTGCCCCTTGAATTCGGTCAGTTTCTTGTTGTAGATGTAATCGATCGAGAACTTGGCGGAAAACCATTCGAACTGCAGCTCGTTTTTTGCCAGTTCTTCGAGAAGATAGGCTGCTCCTGCCTCCTTTAACGGTTCCTTGATGATCTGCCTCTTGCCGGCGCAACTTCCCAGGATAAACATTGCTGCCACAGCAGCGATCAGGAATACCCTTCGGGATGAGAACAACGGTACCATGGTTCTATTCATTAAAGATCCCTTCATTGGCTTTCTGTTCCAGGAATTCAGAACCTCCTTCTCCTGCCTCAAAGGCCCTTTTCCAGTATTCCAGGGCTTCCTCCTCCCTTCCCAGTTTAAATAATACATCGCCATAGTGTTCGAGCACCTCGGCATTGTCGGTATTATGGTTGTTTACCGATTTGCCGATCCATTCCAGGGCTTCTTCATACTGCCCCAGCTTGTAGAGCACCCAGCCATAAGTATCCTGGTTAGAGGCATTGTCCGGGTCGAGTTCAACAGCTTTTTCCGCCATTTTTTTTGCCTTGTCAAGGTCCCTGCCCTGAAGCGAGAGATAATAGGCATAGTTGTTCAGCACGAGGGAATTATCCGGCCTGATCTTCAGTGCAGCATCATAGGCTTCGAAAGCCTTTTCATCATCTCCGACCTGGTGATAGGCGTCGCCGAGGTAGTTGTAGAATTCTCCGAGCAGCAGGTCGTTCCTGACGACAAACCGAATTCCCGTTTCAAGGTCTTTGATCATCTGTTGATAATCGCCCTTCTGGTAACCGGCAACGGCAGCAAAGAGATATGGCAGCGGCTGTTGGGGGAAGAGTTCAATGGTTTTACGGCTTTCCCTGCCCATCGCATCGAAGTCCTCGAGATTTGATTCGGTGAAGAGCAGCTGTTCCCAGACAAGGTACTTGCTGCTGTCGAGGCTGATCACTTTCCGAAGCGACCTGCGTGCCTCTTCCCATTCCTCATTCTGGTAGTAAAGGTCGGCCTGGATGCTGTGTGCCTTGGCATTTTCGGGATGGGTTTTAACGAGTATGCGGGCCAGCTCAGTGGCTTCGTCTTTCTGTTCGTCGTAGTATTCCTGAACGGTATAATAAGCCAGGAGGATCTGCACTTTGGTGTCAATGTCAAGGTAGGGGTTGGCGAAGCCCGACCTCAGGTATTCAAATGATTTTTCATGGTCTCCCCGTTTCCTGTAATAATCGGAAAGGGAGATCTGGATGTAGGCATTGTCAGGATCAGTTTCAGCAATTTCGAGATAGGTTTGCAGGGCCTTCTCGTCCATCTTGTTCGAAAGATACAGTTCGGCAAGGATCGACTTATACCTGCTCTCGCCGGGCCATGCATCACAAAGCCTTTCAACCTCCGCAATGGCCTTGTCTGGCTTGTCAAGCCTTAACCAGATCTTTTGTTTCTGGATGGAGATCTCCTCGGTGATGCCGATCAATGCTTCAATATCGTTGTATACCTTGATCGATTTCTGGTAATTGCCAACGAGAAGATGCGATAGTGCCAGATCGTAAAGGTAGTCAAGGTTCTCAGGATAAAGCACGGTTAGCTGTTCCATCACCCCTATGGATTTGTCGAACTGCATGTTTTCCTGGTAAAGCTCCGACAACAGTTTCAGGTACCATACATTTTCAGGATCATGGTTTACGGCCTTTTCGGCCCATTCAAGCGCTTTCTCGTTATTATTGGTAACCCGTTCGATCCTGGCCAGCTCATACATTGAGGCTGCATCCTGAGGATCGGCAGTAATACATTGCTGAAACAGGTCCCTGGCAGCATCATAATTGCCAAGCAGCTTCTGTGTATTGGCCTCAATGAAAAGGGCTGCATTATCCTTCCTTTCCGGCGAAGGTGTTTTTCCACTGCCGGTTTGTCCGCCCGTTTTTGAGGTGGTTTTACACGACGACAGGCCCAAGATGAAGACGGTGATCAGCAGCAGGAGGTATGTATGTTTAATGCGGTATGGCATATTATTTCAGTTCTTCAGGTTGCGGTTTCGAGGAAGTATGGGCAACGGTATATCCGGCATATTACCCTGGCCTTGATATCCTCATTATGGATGCTGATAATTAATGATATAAGCATGGATGATCGCACGTATATCCGGCCAAAAATACTAATAATATCTGTTACCCCGCCTGACCGGCAGGGAATTCAAGATTCAAAAAAAAAGCGGGACATAAGATTATGCCCCGCCGGCCGGTCATCGGTGCCGTTCGAATTAATAATGTCTTTCCATGGTAAGCGCTGCATGTTCATCCCACATTTTCCAGTGGCCGGTTTTCTTGCCGTTCTTGTAATACATCTCGTAACGCTTGGTGCCCTTGTCGTCCCAGATGGTCCAGGGCCCGTGTTTCTTTCCATTCTGGTAGGAAGCCTCGGCGGTCTTAACACCCTGCTCATTCCAGCTTTCCCAGATACCATGGTTTTTGCCTTTCCTGTATGACTGATGTTCTTTTTTTACCCCATTTTCATAGTAATGAAAAGCATCACCGTGTTCCATGCCTTTACTGATCTCTTTTTCTATCCGGATATT
>CAZHYA010000003.1:22046-26109 GCA_964536525.1 uncultured Bacteroidales bacterium
GCCAGCATCGCCTTCAAAAGGCTGATCGTTCCGGCCGTGTTGTTGTCGTAATATTCGACATACTTGCCCGTATATAATTTATCGCCTTTATAGTGTTTTCCATTCCTTATTTCAATATCCTGTCCCGTCAACAAAAATGCGGGGAGAAGCAGGAATAATAAAAGTACGGTTCTTCTCATTATTCGAATGTTTAATTAATGGTATTACAAAGTTATCAAAAACAAGGGAAAACAGGTCTCTAATGAATGTCTTTAAAAAAAAAGACAAACCAGGGGGTTTGTCTTGAAAAGATCTTTTCGAAAAGACAGAAAAATTAGTTCACGGTTTTGAGCATCACCCGGATATCTTCTTTTACCGGCTTCTTGAGGTCAACACTGATCTCGTTCTTTTCATAGGAAATGAGCGAGCAGGTGAGGTTGTATTCCGCGGGTTTCAGGTCATTGAAAGTGAAATTTCCGTCAAAGTCCGAGAACACATATTTATCTGTACCATCCAGTTGAACCATCACGCCGGCAAGGGTTTCGCCTGTGATCTTGTCGATAACCTTACCATTCATGCTTGTGGTAGCTGCTGGATTTTCCGAGGTTCCTTCGTTATCCGCATAACTGTATGCCAGTCCGATGCAGAGGGCCACTATTAAAACAAATACTTTTTTCATGGGGTTTAATTATTTGCCACAAAAGTATGCACAGCCTGCTGATATTGTGTCTGAAAGCCCATTAATAAAAAGTTATGTTTGTGTTAAGCTAATGTTAAGGAGGGCGTAACTACCTGACAATAAGGGGGGTGCTGATGGAATTACTCTTGTGCAGCGCCCGGTCGATAATGTATGCCTCAAACATGATGGTATCGAACACGGAGTTAAAATTATAGATAAACAAGGTATCCTGTATCTCTCCGTTGATGGCCTTATTGACTCCGCCCGGGGTGAGATTGGGGATGCGGGCACTGAGCGAAAGCGTGTCGTATTGTTCCGTCTGTGGGTTGAACCAGAGGATAGGCACCTCCACAATTTCTCCATGCTGCAGCTCGAAGTATGTGATGATGAGGTTGTAATGGTAATCGGAGCCGGGATTGAAAGGAGGCATGGTGTCGCCGTTGTTCAGGCCGATGTCGCCGTCGCCGTCTTCAAATGAAAATCTGAGCACACCACGATCGTAGATCTCCAGGTCGGGGTTGTATAGTTTCGTGAAATCAAGAAATTCAATCCTGGGGGTATCAGGAAATTTCTCCACTTTTTTGCATGAACCCGAAACGGCAACCAGCAGGATTACCATAATTAGCTGTATTTTTGATCTCAGGCCCATGGGTGAATTTGCTATTGTAAAACTACGAAAATTTAACTTTGGCTGCAAACCTTCATATCAAAGCCCTGGAGGAAAAAGTTTTCTCAGCGCTGACTTCCCGTTCATTTAACGGCCTGGCACTTGAAATATTTCATTATCAATTGCGCCATAATCCTGTATACCGTGCGTATGTATCGCACCTCGGCCTTGATACGGGCAGGATAAGTACGTTCATGGATATCCCTTTCATGCCCATTACTTTTTTCAAATCGCAGATGGTGGTGAGCGGGGATTTTGTTCCGGGGATCGTATTTTCCAGCAGCGGCACGGGCGACGGGCCTGTAAGTCAACACTATGTTATGGATCCGGGGCTTTACCGTAGGAGCTTCACACATGCTTTCACCAATTTTTATGGAGATCCCAAAGGCTACTGTATCCTCGGCTTACTGCCTTCCTATCTCGAGCGTGAAGGCTCTTCGCTCATATACATGGTACGTCAGCTCATGTCGGCCGGCCGCCATCCCCTTTCGGGATTTTTCCTTTACGAACATGATCAGCTTGCGCAAAGGCTCATCGACCTGACGCACTCAAAACAGAAGACCTTGCTGGTCGGGGTCTCCTTTGCCCTGCTTGATTTTGCCGATACACACAACCTTCCGCTGGGCGAAAACATCATCGTGATGGAGACCGGTGGCATGAAGGGCCGGAGGGAAGAGCTCACCAGGGAAGAGTTGCACCAGAGACTTTGCCGGGCCTTCCGAAAAAATGAGATCCATTCGGAATATGGTATGACGGAACTGCTTTCGCAGGCTTATTCGATGGGCGGTGGCAGGTTTCGTACCCCCCCCTGGATGAAAGTGCTTGTGCGCGATATCCAGGATCCCTTTCAGCTCCTGCCCCCGTCGAAGACCGGTGCCATCAACATTATCGACCTTGCCAACATCCATTCCTGCGCCTTCATCGAGACCCAGGATATCGGTAAGATTCACCCCGATGGATCCTTTGAGGTGCTCGGCCGCACCGACAGCAGCGATATCAGGGGCTGCAGCCTGCTCATCAGTCAATAAAAAAGCCGGCAGGAAACCCACCGGCTTATCTGAAGTCAATCCTAAAGATTATTTGTGGAGCAATAATTTGTTTACTTCCATGCTCCGGTCGTTCCTCACTTTGATGAAGTACATACCGGCGGGCTGATCGCCAAGGTTAATATTGCCATTGTATACATGCCCGCTCACCATGGCCGTTTCATGGTGGATAAGGGTGCCGTTCACATCATAGATGCTGATGTACACCATACCGTCATTTTGAGCACTGAGCGACAGGCTGAATTCACCCTTGCTGGGGTTGGGAAAAATGCCCATTTGGAGTTCTGAAGGATATTCCTGAACGGAAACCACGTTGTCGACCGTAACTTCCAGTCCATCCGAAAGAACGCTTTCACCGCAACCATTGATGGCCTTCACCAGTATGGTAGCCGTGCCAAGGAATTCAGGATTCCAGTTGATGGTGCCTGTAGTGCCCAAACCGCTGATGTCGCCGGCGCTGGCCGGATCAACACTCCATGCATAATGGTCGGCATCGGGAACCGGACTGGTTTCGTATTCTGATACACTGGTTACATGCAAGTTAACATATTCGGGTCCGGCCGGCATATCCGGTGCTGGAGGGCTGTCAATGACCGAAAGTTCCATTTCGTCGTCAACGATCGATCCTTCGTCATCTGCTGCTGCCAGTGTCAGGGTTGCACCGCCATTGGCGATGTCGTTGCTGCCGGGTGTATAAACGGGCTCAAGGATGGCAGGATCATTGAACGTCCCGTCGCCGCTTGTCGACCATTCAACCGATATCCAGTCGGTAGCCTGTCCGTGGCACTGGAAATCATTGCCGGTACATGTAAAATCATCAGGACCTGCATAGCAGGTGAGGGTCATCAAAGGAGGGAACTCGATCAGGTCGAGCCATGCGCAATCGTCGCCCGACCATCCTGAAGCGTCTTTTTCGTAAACCCATTTCAGGGTGTGTACACCGGTAGGGATATGGACCGACACTTCGTTCCATCCCCCGCCAACGCCCGACCATTCTCCATGCATGCTGTTGCCGATGTAAAATTTCAGTTTGTCTTTGTTGAGCTGCGACGAAACCTTGTAAACAAAGAAGATGGTGTCGGCGATCATCACATCGACAGTGATCTTCAGTTCGCTTTTCTGACTGTCGGCAATGTCGCCGGAACGGGCCGAGTAAGTCCCTTCGTAAGGATACATGCTGGTGATCTGCCAGGGCAGGTCGCCGCCCATGACCCAGTTGAATTTGCTGAAATCACCGGTTTCGAAATCTTCAAGGATGATGCCGATCTTCTTGCTGAATTGCCTGGTAGCTGAATATTCGCCCGAGGTAAGGGTATAGTCGAATTGGGCGATGGCTGCTCCATCAGGGGCATCCGGATCGACGCTCACCTCAAACTGTGCATATTTGTATCCCAGCAGCCCCAGCGTGCCTACTTCATAGGTGGTGTTCGAAAGGCTGAGGTACTGGCACATGGTGCTGATGACGGCAATGGCATTATGGGTCTCAGCGTGACCGGTGTTCCTGTTCACGACCTTGATCAGGGCTGTTTCGCCCGGGTCGAGCCTTCCATTGTTGTTTCCCGACTGGCTGTCGTCGATGACCATCGATCCGATGGTCAGCACCGGGGCATTGATCACCAGGTCGTAGGTGTAGTTCCAGACTTCCTTGGTTTGTGATTCGAAAGTGAGCTCGAAGTTCGCGGTCGGCGGGTC
>CAZHYA010000004.1:0-4228 GCA_964536525.1 uncultured Bacteroidales bacterium
ACCTTCGGGTTATGAGCCCGACGAGCTACCACTGCTCCACCCCGCAATGTGTTTTCAAAAGGGACTGCAAAGATAATTTTTTGTAACTTCCCCACCAAATCTTTTCGCATTTATATTTTATTATGGGGCATAGAGCGGGTTTTGTGAACATCATCGGCAAGCCCAATGTGGGCAAATCCACCCTGATGAATGAACTTGTCGGGGAAAAGCTCTCCATCATCACGTCTAAAAAACAGACCACCCGCCACCGCATCCTGGGCATCGTTAACGAAGAGGATTACCAGATCGTGTTTTCCGATACGCCCGGCTACCTGAAACCCGACTACAAATTGCAGGAATCCATGATGAAGTTTGTGGAGGATGCCCTGCTCGATGCGGATGTGTTCCTTTACATCACCGCCACCGATGAAAGGGAAGAGGATGATGAGATCGTAAATAAACTCAGGGGGGCAGGAGTCCCGGTTATCGTGGTCATCAACAAGATCGATCTCAGCGACCAGAAAAGGCTGGAGGCCCTCTATAGCAGCTGGCAGCAAAGGCTTCCCGATGCAAAGGTACTTCCGATCTCAGCCCTTCACAAATTCAATATCGACAACCTTTTCAAACTTATCCTGGAGTTGATCCCTGAAAGCCCACCCTATTACCCCAAGGATGAACTCACCGACAAGACCATGCGCTTTTTCGTGTCGGAGATCATTCGCGAAAAGATCTTTCTCAATTACCAGCAGGAAGTCCCCTACTCTACGGAGGTGATCGTGGATGCCTACAAGGAGGAAGAGAAGATCATTCGCATTATGGCTTACATCTTCGTTGCCAGGGAGTCGCAGAAAGCCATCATCCTCGGCCACGAGGGCAAGGCGATCAAAAAGACCGCCACCGAAGCCCGAAAGGACATCGAGGATTTCGTTGACAAGAAAGTATTTCTCGAAGTCCGCGTGAAGGTCAGCAAGGACTGGCGCGACGATCCGATGAAATTAAAACGTCTTGGCTATGAGTAGGGTTACCATCCTTATTAGGGATGGCAACCCTATTATCCATATCTTTGCCAAAAATTCATCCCATGCCTAACATCCTCGCCATCGTAGGGCGGCCCAATGTGGGCAAGTCGACCTTCTTCAACAGGCTCATCCAGAGCAGGCAAGCCATCGTGGAAGAAACCAGCGGCGTGACCCGCGACCGGCATTATGGTAAATCCGACTGGAACGGGGTAGGATTTTCAGTGATCGATACAGGCGGATACGTTGTAGGTTCGGAAGACATTTTCGAGGAAGAGATCCGCAAACAGGTGAGCCTTGCCATCGACGAGGCCGATGTGATCCTTTTTATGGTGGATGTGAAAGACGGCATCACCAGCATGGATAAGGATGTGGCCGACATACTGCGCCGCATAAAAAAGAAGGTCTTCCTCGTCGTAAATAAGGCCGACAATGCCCAACGCACACAAATGGCAGGCGAGTTTTACGCCCTGGGATTGGGTGAGGTATACCCCGTTTCGTCAATTAACGGAAGCGGTACCGGGGAGCTGCTCGACGCTGTAGTAAAGGAATTTCAAGGCGTGGAGGAAGAAGAGGAGAAGGACCTGCCCAAATACGCCGTGATCGGAAGGCCCAACGTAGGTAAATCAAGCCTTATCAATGCCTTGCTTGGTGAAGAAAGGAACATCGTGACGCCTATTGCCGGCACTACGCGCGATTCGATATATATCCCATTCAAAGGCTTCGGACATGAATTTTTGTTTGTCGACACCGCCGGTCTCAGGAAAAAAAGAAAAGTTAGCGAAGATATAGAGTTCTACTCCGTGATGCGGTCGATAAGGGCCATCGAGCAGGCTGACGTCTGTATCCTGATGATCGATGCGCAGGACGGCATTGAATCGCAGGACCTGAGTATTCTGCGGCTATGCGAAAAAAACAAAAAGGGGGTCGTGCTGGTTATTAACAAGTGGGACCTTGTCGAAAAGGATACAAATACACATGTGGCATACAAGGAGGCGGTGCTCCGGAAGACAGCCCCCTTTACCGACATACCGGTGGTTTTCACTTCCGTCACCAACAAACAAAGGGTTATAAAGGTGCTCGAAGTGGCAAACACGGTATACTTTAACCGTTCGAAAAACATCCCCACTGCAAAGCTCAATGAGGTGATGCTCCCGGTAATTGAGACCTACGGCCCTCCCATGGTCAGGGGTAAACGCATCAGGATCAAGTATGTTACACAGCTTAAGCTGGCATACCCTTCTTTTGCCTTCTTCTGCAATCTTCCCGACGACATCAAGGAACCCTACCGGCGTTATCTCGAAAACCAGCTCAGAAAGAATTTCGATTTTAGCGGTGTCCCCATCACCCTCTATTTCAGGAAAAAATGATCATGGATGGTGTGCGCATCGACAAATGGCTCTGGGCAGTGCGTATCTTCAAAACCCGCAACCAGGCAGCTGCTGCATGCAAAGGGGGAAGGGTGAAGATCGACGGACAGGCCGTTAAGGCATCGCGTGAAGTGAAAGTGGGAGAAGAAATCAAGGTGTCGCTCACCTCTTTTACCAGAACCATACGGGTATCCGCCCTCCTGGAGAACAGGGTTAGGCCCAGGCTGGTAGCCGATTACATGGACGACCTGACCCCTCCTGAAGAGTATGAAAAACAAAAGATGAAGCAGGAGTTGAACACAGAATACCGCAAGCGGGGCGAGGGCAGGCCAACAAAAAAGGAAAGAAGGGTGATCGAACGGTTGAAGAAATATAAATTCTGAACAGGGGGTTGCCAGCCCTTTTAATCATCATAATCAATTTCTTTGACCATCTCCCCTTCCGGCATCCAGAACTTCCAAACACCAACCCTTATCCCATCCTTATAACTGCCTTCGTAATGTTTCCGGCCATTTTTGTACCATGTGGTGCCAAAGCCATCGCGTAAATCATCCTTGAAATAGCCTTCACTCCATTTGTTGCCGTTCTCATACCAGTATACCCAGAAGCCATTGCGCTTGCCATGGGCATATTCCCCTTCATAACGAATCTGTCCCGACTCATACCAGGCAACCACTTTTACCTTTTCCCTGATGCCATCGATATCCTGGTAATAGGCAACCATGCGGGGATTCCCGTTCGCATGCCTTTCCTCAACGACCTCCTCGAGCCTTGGTTTGCATGAGATAACCAGGAGCAGGGGCAGTAGTAATAATAGCAACTTTTTCATTTCTTCATTATCTTTTAAACAACAGTCGCTCACCTTTCCTGGACTCATCGAAAGCACCAAGTTCGTAGGCCAGGTGCCCATTCACAAAGGTATGGGTAACCCTTGAATGAAACAATTCCCCCTCGAAGGGCGACCAGCCGCACTTATACAATATGTTTGACTTTTCTACCTTCCACGGATCGTTAAGGTCGAGCAATACCAGGTCGGCCTTATAGCCTTCCCTGATGAAACCCCGGTCGCGCACCCCGAAGCATATGGCCGGGGCATGACACATCTTCTGTACGACCTTTTCGATACTTACAACGCCCTTTTTAAAAAATTCCAGCATCGCAGGCAGCGAATGTTGCACCAGCGGGCCTCCTGAAGGGGCCTTCAAATATTTATGATCCTTTTCCTCGAGCGTATGGGGAGCATGGTCAGTTGCAATTACGTCAAGCCGGTCGTCGAGAATCCCCTTGATCAATTCATCCCGGTCGTCCATGGTCTTGATGGCAGGGTTCCACTTTATCCTGGTGCCCAGGCGCTCATAGTCGGCATCGTGAAACCAGAGGTGGTGCACGCAAACTTCGGCCGTGATCTTCTTATCTTTTAACGGGATCCTGTTCGTGAAAAGGTCGAGCTCGCGTGCCGTCGACAGATGCAGCACATGCAGGCGGGTACCGTAACGTTGTGCCAGCTCAACCGCAAAATGAGATGAGCGGTAGCAGGCCTCCTCCGACCGGATCATGGAATGATAACCGAGTGGGATATCATCACCGAACCTTTCTTTCAGGATGCGGGTATTCTCCCTTATGGTGGGCTCATCCTCGCAATGTGTAGCTACGAGCGTGGGGGCCTTTTCAAATATTTTCGCAAGCACTTCGGGATCATCCACCAGCATATCCCCCGTTGATGCCCCCATAAACACCTTGGTGCCACATACCCTGGCGGGATCGGTCTTCAGGATCTCCTCCAAATTTTCGTTTGATGCACCCATATAAAACGAATAGTTGGCAAGCGACTTTCCTGCACCCAGCAGATATTTCTCTTCCAGC
>CAZHYA010000004.1:4238-19382 GCA_964536525.1 uncultured Bacteroidales bacterium
CCTGTGTGAGCGTTTGCGGGACGGTGTTGGGCATGTCCATGAAAGAGGTGATCCCACCCGCCACTGCGGCCCTGCTTTCAGTTTCGATATCGGCCTTATGCGTCATGCCAGGATCCCGGAAATGGACCTGGTCGTCGATCACACCGGGGATGAGATGGAGCCCGTATGCGTCGATGACCCTGGCCCCGGGGGGGATAGCCGGCTGGTCGCCATTCATGAAGACCAGCTTGATAAGGCCATCGATGATGTAAACACCACCAACGAACACCATGCCTTCATTCACGATGATGGCATTATTGATAAAATAGCTCTCGTTCACCATGCTAAGTTACAAAAGAATAAGCGAAAACCGTCTGGAAATGCAGAAGGGAAATAGTGAAATATAACAGGGTGAAATCCACAAAGGCAGAACAGCTGCGAAAAATATCGGATCAGATGATGATCATGACTGCTGACCGTGAAGTTTCTTTACATTCTTGATGCGAAGGCTCATCACCCCGAAGATGGCTTCCTTGAAGATGCTGGAACTCATTTTCGATGTACCCTCGGTACGGTCAATGAAGATAATAGGCACTTCCACGATCCGAAAGCCAAGTTTCCAGGCCGTATATTTCATCTCGATCTGGAAAGCATATCCGATGAACCGTATTTTTGCAAAGTCGAGCGAGGAGAGGAACTTATTTGAATAGCATACAAAACCTGCAGTAGTATCCCTCACCTTCATGCGGGTGACCATCCTCACATAGGCCGAAGCATAATACGACATGAGTATGCGCCCCATGGGCCAGTTCACCACGCTCACGCCGTTGCAGTAACGTGAACCTACAGCAACATCGGCACCGTTCTCAATACAGGCATTATAGAGCCGTGGCAGGTCTTCAGGGTTATGGGAGAAGTCGGCATCCATCTCCGTAACATACTGGTAATCCCTCTCCAGGGCCCATTTGAAACCATGGATATAGGCCGTTCCGAGGCCCAGTTTGCCGGTACGCTGCTCCAGGAACAACCTGCCCGGAAATTCCTTCATCAGCCCCTTAACGATGTCGGCTGTCCCATCCGGTGAACCGTCATCCACGATCAGCATGTCGAATTCCATGTCGAGCGAGAATACCTTACGGATGATCTTCTCGATATTCTCCTTTTCGTTGTAGGTGGGGGTGATGACAAGCCGCTCTGCCATAGGTTATTGTTTTCTTCGTAAATAGTATAATGCAAATTAAGTCAAAAATGTTATACAGGCCCAAATTTTTTCCGGCTTCAGGATTTAAGCTCCAGGCATCCGGCAACAGGCATTTGTAAATCCAACATTATAACCTGACCCAGTCCCCAGTACCCAGTACCCAGCACCCAGTACCTGAATCACTTCCCTGCATCCCACACCTTCACATTGTCGACCCTGTAGGAAGTGGTGTTCCCGTTAAGGTCGCTTCCCGAATATTTAAAGGCAACAAATCCCTTGCCGCTGAAGCCCGAGAGATCGATCGTACCACTGGGGATCCACTCGTGATCAGGGTCATTCTGCCCGGCAATGTCGCACTGCAGCAGATCCCATGTAGCTCCGGCAATATTCGCCCCGTTGAAGTCGGTAGAGAAGAGCACTTCGAGCCCGTCGTGTTCCCAGTAGGCCTGGGCCGTTTCGAAACTCAGCATGGGCTGTGCCATGTCGTCGAGATCGATGCCCGGGGTGATCAGCCAGCATACATTTTCTTCATCCGAATTGTAGGAAGTTGCCTGGGCATAAACTTCACTGTTAAAAACCTTACCCTGCCAGCGCCTGTTGCCATCCGTGGCTACATTAAGCCAACCATCGATAGCGATATCATTGTTGTTCTGCTGCTCGGCAAAGTCCTCATCGATGGAGGTTACACCGCCACCACCGCTGCCGCAACGCGGGCCGAAGAGCTGCACTTCCTGTGTCGACCTGATGATCAGCTGTATGGTATTGTTATACCTGCCGGCAATGGCCGTGAGCGGCCCCCTGCCTTCAGGGAGGAGCGTCTGTGCAAAGCTGGCGTAACTGCTGGTCCTGACCATTACGGAGTTAAAGCTGCAATCTTCGATATAGCGTTCGCCATAATCGTCATCCTCCGCATAGGTCTTGTTAAGATCCCCGGTGGTGAACTGCACGGAGTCGAACCTGATGAGCTGCGACTCGTATTCCACAAAATTCCCGTCGTCCATGGCCTGGTTCAACTCGGCGATGGTCACGGTGCGGGGCTGAAGGAAATTGCCGTTGCTGTTGATGATGATGTTGGAATCGTTATCGACGTTGGCGATCTGCAGGAGCTGCCCGTACGCGGAAACTTCACAACCGTTAAGGTACACCCTGATGTTGTCGCCTGCCGTAAGGCCCCCCGGACTTTTCATATAAATGTTGATGGCACCGGAAGTGTCCTGAATATAAGCACTCCTGTATATATTACCGGTCGATTCACCCATCACCACCGTTGCATACAATGAATAGTCGGAGGTAAACTGGTAAGCCCCGCTGTCGGCAAAGATCTGCCTGAGATCGGTAATGTTCAACACTTCCCCTACCGGGATAACGCCAACAGGCGGTTCGTCAAAATCCTGTTTAACACACGAGTTCGTTGTGATCATCAGCAGTGACGCGAACATCACCGACAAGGTTATCATGACAAGCTTTTTCATCTTCTTTTTCTATTATGCTGTTTAATAACTGCTTACATTCTAAAATTAATATTCAGGAAATACTGTGTTCCGTAGAGGTAGAAATATTTAGGCGGGAATTTGCCGATATCCGTCTTATCATACCTCAGTTGCTCAAAGCCTCCTATGGCAAGATCACGTTCGTTCAGGATATTGCTCACATTCAGGCTCAGCCCTATGTAATATTTCCCTTTGACACGCCACGACTTCCCTGCAAAAAGATCCACGGTATAACCGCTTTCAAGCTTTTCCTGCTCCAGGATCTCCTGCACGCGGTAATCGTCCTGGGCATATCCGGCGATGGCTTCTTCTGTACGGCGGTCGGGGTTGATGTCGAGGTAAATATCGTCGAAATAGTTAAGGTTGACCCCAAGCCACCAGTATTTGGGCGAATTGTATTTAAGGCCGACCGACCCTACGGTCTGAGGCATCCCTCCAACATAGTAGTCTTTCAGGTATACCGTTCTCTCTTCGGCCAACAGCTCGGCACTGTTATCTTCCGTGATGGTGACCAATGGACGTGAGTCATAGATGAACTGTCCCCGTCCGTATACCAGCGATGCCTCCAGGGATGTGGTGATGTTGACCTCCACGCCCAATTCCATGCCGGCGTGTACCTTATCAACACCCGTCATCACGTAGTTGACAAAGGTATTCAGGTCGTCGTGGTAAAAACTCCTGGCCCACACCTGGTCGTTGAATTTTGCGTAGTATAATGATAAGCGTGCCTTGACCCATTGCGACCGATACCGGTAATTGATGTCGCCGGCCATGATCTTCTCGCTTTCGATGTTATTGACAGTATAGTCGCGGGTCCTGACCGAGATGTATGAATTCCTGAAGAACGGGGCCCTGGTGCTGTATTCGCCATTGGCCGAAAGGAAGTTCCTGCCGTTGATCTTGTATGTGATCCCACCCTTGGCGCCATAATTGGTAAACCTGTTCTTCTCGGAATCGCCCAGCGAATTGTCGGGAAACCGGCCGTTCTGCATATTCCCCGTGCGCCAGAACTCCGTAAAAGATAGCTTTCCGGCAACGTAGAAATCGAAATTGCTGTAAGTGAATTCTGCCTGGGCAAAACCGCTGTATTCATTCACGTTCGAAGTATAATCATGGCTGTACCTGTCGCCGACCTTGACGATCCTGTTGGGGGTTCGCAGGTCGTTCTGCGACTCGTCGGAATAGGTGTTGGTGCCTTCCTGGTTGGCATATTTGTCGATGTCGAGCCAGAATTCACCGCCCAGCAGGTCGACAACCTCATTAAAGTGAAAACCTTTATACCAGGTAAGGTCGAGGCCCCCCGCCAGGTTCAGGTGTTCATTGATCTCTGAGCGGATATTCGTGGTGAACCCGATCTGGCTTTTATCATTCCTGCGGTCTTCGACGATAAATTTCGACCGGTACCCCGTCACATCATTGCCTTCAATACCATTGACGTTATATATGGTATTCAGGAACTTGCTGTTCACGAAGTACATATTATCCCAGTTGATCTGCCTGTAGGCTTCATCATTCTGCCACATGTAGGTCTGGTATTCGTACTTGTCGATCTCCCCTCCTGCAAGGGCATAGCTGGGCAGGTTGCGGTAATAGTCGGGTCGCGGGTCGCCCGTTTCGGTCCAGTTCAGGGCCGTGGTGCCTGCACGTCCGAAATTATAATAGATCGTTGAAGTAACATCTGTTTTCGACGACACGGTCCAGTAATGGCTGAGCATGATCATGGGCTGATGGTAATTGCCCACGCGCGCATTGCGCACTTCACCATCCTGAAAACCCCAGTTCGGATTGTAGAAATTGTCATTGACCAGGTCGTTGGCCTCCTGGACGGCGAGCCCCATGCTGCCCCGCTTGTTGGGGGCACCGTAGGCTGTCAGGCCAATGCTGTGGCCCTTGTTAATCTTTTTTTCGGCCGAGATAAAGTAGCTCCATGCATCGTAGAAGGTGCCGCTGACATACCCTTCTTCGGCCCAGCGCCGGGAACCGGAAACCGTCAGCGCCCAGCCCTTCTCCGTCATGCCGGTCGAATAGATCACCATAAGGCGGTTGCGGTATGACCTGTTTGCACTGCTGTAGGTAAATTTCAATCCTTTCCCGTAGGTGGATGCCCTGGTGGTGATATTTGTGAGGCCTCCAATACCTCCGAAGTTAAGGTCGGAAGCATTTACACCGGTATAGATGGTCTGGTTCCTCAGTGCATCGTTGAGTCCGCCCCATGAACCCCAGTAGGCTCTTCCCGAATTCATATCATTCACCCTGACACCATTGATCATCACTGTGGTGTTCTCCGTATCATAACCCCTGATACGATATCTTGCAGGGCCAAAAGTATACCCGGCGGTGGATTCAAAGATGTCGCGCGACGACATCAGAAGTCCGGAAACATCCTGTGCTTCGCCGTAACCCTCCAGTTCAGTTTCGGAAAGGCTGAAGGTTGGAAGCGGATAGATGTCTTTGCGGGCCAGCGTATCTTCCTGTGCATGGGCACCCAGGCCGGAGAGGAGTATAAGCAGTAACAGTAACGGGATAATATTTCTCATAGAAACGAAAGGTTACATGATAAATAGGGGTGACAAATGTAAGAATAATTATAAGAAATGATCAGGAAAATTAACAGTGTTTGCAGCAAAACAAATCTTCGCTTCGGTGCATTCACCCAACTGCTTAATTCCGAAAGAAAAAGAAGGCCGTATGCTGAAGTGTATCGAAAAATAATGCCGGTTCAATCTGAAAAATCATACATTTGCAATCTTCAGCCCATTATGATCAATGATATGAAAAGTACTTTAGTTTTTCTGGTCTCTTTCCTTTTTGCGGTGCAGGTTTCAGCGCAGGGTACCGGCGAATACCGTTTATGCTGCGTGGCCTTCTATAACCTCGAAAATCTCTTCGACACCATCAACCAGGAAGGAGTTACGGATGAGGAATTCATCCCCGAAGGGAAAAATGCCTGGACACCTGAGCGTTACCTCGAGAAGCTGGAAAACATGTCGAGGGCCATTGCAGCAATTGGCCTGGGCCAGTACACCCCCGACGGGGCCGTACTGCTGGGTGTTTGTGAACTCGAAAATGCTGGGGTGATGGAGGACCTTGCCGCCACCGAAGCCCTCAAAGACAGGAATTACAAGTACGTTCATTACGATTCGCCCTATTACAGGGGCATGGATGTGGCATTGTTTTATCAGCCAAAATATTTCACCGTTCTCAGTTCCGCCAGCCATGAGCTGAATATCCCCGGAAGGGAAGGCTTCAATACGCGTGCCCAGCTGGTGGTGAGCGGGATCCTTGATGGCGACACCATTCACGTGATCGTAAACCACTGGCCTTCGAGGAGCGGAGGAGAGAAAAAGTCGAGGCCGCTCCGCATTGCTGCTGCCGACCTCACCCGCTCCATCACCGACTCCCTTTTCAATATCTATCCCGACGCAAAGATCATCGTTATGGGTGACCTTAACGACGACCCCACCAATAAAAGCATAAAAAATCATCTGAACACCGTTGACCATCCTGCCGACATGCCCCCGGAAGTGTTGTATAATCCATTTGCAAAATTGCATGCTCAGGGCATTGGCTCCCTCGGATACCGCGACTCCTGGAACCTTTTCGACCAGATCATCATTTCGAAGGCCCTGACGGGAAATGATTATTCCTCCTACAAATTTTACCAGGCCAAAGTGTTTAACGAAAAGTTCCTCACTCAGCAGGAAGGCCGGTTTAAGGGCTATCCCTGGCGGACTTATTCATATGGAGCCTACATCGGGGGATACAGCGACCATTATCCGGTGTATATCTATCTTTTGAAGAAAGTGCAATAATTTACAAACCTCCCGCTAATCTCCCGTAAGCCGTTTCAGAAGTTCCAGTGCATCAAAGACCGTCGGCACTTTGTCAAAGCTCAGGGAGAGTTTGTCCCTGGCTTCCTTCATCCTGCAACGGCCGGGGTTGGCCTGCACGAATCTCAGGATGGATGAGAACACCTCCGACCGGTAATAGGGCGACTCCTGGTTACTGATAAAATAAGCCGTCAGCCGCTGGTCTTTGAGCACGATTTTCTCAAAGCCTGCCCTTTTTGCCAGCCATCGCAGCCGTATGGCATTCATCAGGCCACCGACCTGCCCGGGCAATGGCCCGAAGCGGTCGATCAGCTTTTCCTGGAATTCCATGAGCAGTTCCTCGTTTTCAATGCTGTCGAGTTCTTTATACAGGCTCAGGCGTTCCCTGATGTTGGTGATGTAATGGTCGGGGATCAGAAGTTCCATGTCTGTCTCCAGCTGGCACTCCTTCACATAACTGCCGTTTACCTTCTGCTCAAACACATCCCTGAACTCATTCTCCTTGAGCTCCTGGATGGCCTCGTCGAGGATGCGGTGGTACATCTCGAAGCCGATCTCTGAGATGAAACCGCTTTGCTCAGCCCCCAGCAGGTTGCCGGCCCCCCGGATGTCGAGGTCGCGCATGGCAATGTTGAAGCCGCTGCCCAGATCCGCAAATTCCTCTATGGCCTTAAGGCGCTGGCGGGCTTCTTTGGTCAATCCCGCCAAGGGCGGGGTGAGCAGGTAACAGAAGGCCCGTTTGTTTGTCCTTCCTACCCTGCCGCGCAACTGGTGCAGGTCGCTGAGGCCAAACTGGTGGGCATCGTTGATGATGATGGTGTTTACATTGGGAATGTCGAGCCCAGACTCGATGATGGTGGTGGCCAGCAGGAGGTCGTATTCACCTTCAATGAAATCAAGCATGCGTGTCTCAAGCTCGTGCCCGTCCATCTGCCCATGGGCCACCGCTATCCTCAGGCCCGGCACGAAGCGATGCAACATGTGCTCAACGTCGAGGATGTTCTGAACCCTGTTATGGACAAAGAACACCTGCCCGCCCCTTGAAACTTCGTAATTGATCGCATCGCGTATGGTATCCTCATTAAACGAACGCAGTTCGGTATGCACAGGATACCTGTTTGGCGGCGGCGTATTGATGATCGACAGGTCGCGCGCACCCATCATGCTGAACTGCAGGGTGCGGGGGATGGGCGTGGCCGTGAGGGTCAGGGTATCCACATTTACGCTCATCTGCTTCAGCCGCTCCTTGGCCGACACGCCAAACTTTTGCTCTTCATCAATGATCAGCAAACCCAGATCTTTGAACTTCAGATCCTTGCTGATGAGACGGTGAGTGCCGATCAGGATATCGATATCGCCATCCGACAGCCGGCGCAGGGTTTCCTTTTGCCTGGCCGGCGACTTAAACCTGTTGATATAATCGACCGTGCATGGAAACTCCTTCAGTCGCTCTGAAAAGGTCTTGTAATGTTGCAGGGCTAGAATAGTGGTAGGCACCAGGAGGGCTACCTGCTTGCTTTCAGCCACGGCCTTGAAGGCCGCCCTGACAGCCACTTCGGTCTTGCCAAATCCTACATCCCCGCAGATGAGCCGGTCCATGGGACTTGGGGCTTCCATATCCTTTTTTATATCCTGCGTGGCCCTGAGCTGGTCAGGCGTATCCTCATAAAAAAAGGAGGCTTCCAGTTCTGTCTGCAGGTAGGTGTCGGGGGAGAACGAAAAGCCTTCGGTAGCTTTTCGCTTGGCATAAAGCCTGATAAGGTCCTTGGCGATATCCTTGACCCGCTTTTTCGTCTTGTTTTTCAGGTTGCTCCAGGCATTCGACCCCAGCTTGTTGAGAGGGGGCTCCACCCCTTCCCTGCCGGTATATTTAGCGATCCTGTGCAGGGAATGGATACTGACATACAAGAGGTCGCTGTTTTTATATACCAGACGGATGGCCTCCTGCTCTTTCCCATTGTTCATGATCTTCTCGAGCCCGTCGAAACGCCCCACCCCGTGATCGATATGCGTAACATAATCACCTTGCTTAAGGTCGTTGAGATCACGGATGCTCAGCGACTCTTTACGGCCAAAGCTCTCTCTTAGTCTGAACCGCTTATAGCGTTCAAAGATCTGGTGATCGGTGAAGCATGCCAGCTTTGCCTGGTGATCAATGAAACCTTCGTAAAGGCTTATGTTCATCGTGTCGAAGGGTGGCCCTTCGCTCTTGTTCTTCCTGAAGGTAAGGTCTTCAAATACCGAATGTATGCGCTCCAGCTGCCTGGGAATGGATGAAAGGATCAGGTTGTGATACCCCTGCCGGAAATAATTCTCCAGCGCTGCAGCGAGCAAGTCGAAATTCTTGTTGAAGGAGGGCTGAGGCGAAATATCGGCGTCGATCCTGATATGGTCATCACGCCATGGCCTTTTCGAAAATTCCAGCACCCGGAACCTGTGGAGCCCTGAAAGCCATTCATCCCCATCCTGGAAATACCCGGCCGCATCGAAAACATCCCCTTCGTCAGGATTTACAGGCATTTCGCCGGCTTTACGGTATTCAACGCCGATCCTGTCATGTGAATATGAAACATCCTCAACCCATATGGAGGCATCCTCGGGCAGCAACGACTGCAGGTTCTCCCTCTTATGTACGATACGCCGGTCGTTGAGGTCGGGGATGATGCCTACACGCGTGAGCCTGTCGACCGAAAGCTGATTTTCCGGGTCGAACGACCGCAGTGAAGCCACCCCATCACCCACAAATTCTATTCTGTAAGGAAAGTCGTTCGAATATGAAAACACATCCAGTATCCCTCCCCTGATGGCATATTGTCCGGGATAGATCACAAAATCGGCCCGCTCAAAATAATGATCGTCGAGATAATCGATGAGTTCATCCATCTCCAGCGTATCGTTAAGTTTGAGCCTGAAAGTGCTTTTTGAAAGGAACGACCGTGTCACGATCTTTTCTGCCAGGGCCTCAGGATATGTTACCATGACTTTTGTTGCGGCAGCGGAAGTTAACCTGCCAACAGCCTGTGAGCGCTCAAGGGAATTGGTGCTGTCGGGATGGCTGATGTCAAAGGATTTTCGGTACGAGGTCGGGAAAAACAGCACCTTCTTTGAGGTAAAGCTGCTGTCGCGGTCGGCAAGGAGGTATTCAAGGTCATTATAAAAATAAGCCGCCTGCTCCTTCTCATTCAGGATAAACAGATGCGTTCCCTTTCTCTTGCTTATCACCGCAGCGGCAACAACGGCCGTCGATGAACCGGCCATACCTTTCAACCACAAATGCTTACCGGCTCCCCGTCCCGTTTCTTCAAGTATTCTTGTCACCAACGGATGGCTGCCATACCGCTCAAGAAATTCTTCAACCTTCATAAATAAAAACTACTGCTATGGTGCTTTGTCATCAACCGAACGACCGCATGGCAAAGATAGTTATTTGTGGTATATTTGCAGGTGATGGTTGGCAGGCAATGGGCGACAGGTATACTGAAATTGATTGTTTTCAGTTTATATTCAACAAGCGGGGCATTCATCCCCTCAGTAGTATCCAAAAGATGAAAGTATTCAAATTTGGCGGGGCATCGGTGAAAGATGCGGTTTCGGTGAGGAAAATCCCTGTGATCCTTTCGAAATACGCCGGAGAAAGCCTTGTGCTGATCATCTCTGCCATGGGAAAGACCACCAATGCGCTGGAGGCACTTGTGAGGTCGGCCTACGACCGCGACGGTGATGCAGAAAAGCATATTCAGGGCATCCGTGATTACCATATGCGGATTGTCAGGGAATTGTTTCCCGGCGATGCCGCTTCCCCTGACAAGGAGATTGAAAACGTCTTCGCCGGGATGGATACATGGATCAGCAACCTTAAGCTTCCCGGGCGCGAGCATCCCTACGACTTTTACTACGACCAGGTGGTGCCGGCGGGAGAGCTGCTGTCGACAATTATCATCAGCCAGTACCTTAATAAGGAAGGCTATCACAACACCTTGCTCGACGCACGGGACATGGTCGTCACCGACAGCACTTACAGGTCGGCGGCCATTGACTGGGACACGACGGGCAAGCATATCCTGAAATCCATCACCAAAGCCTTTTCTGAGGTTCCGCTGGTTGTGACGCAGGGATTCATAGGCAGTAACGGCGAATTCAGCACGACCCTCGGGCGTGAGGGCTCCGACGTTTCGGCTGCCATATTTGCCATTGTTCTCGACGCAGAGGCGGTGGTGGTATGGAAGGATGTGCCGGGCTACCTGAATGCCGACCCCCGATATTTCAGCGACACGGTGAAACTCGACAAACTTTCCTATGCCGAAACCATTGAGCTGGCTTTCTACGGAGCCAAGATCATTCATCCAAAGACCATCAGGCCATTGAAGAACAAAAATATACCCCTCTACGTCAGGTCGTTCCTTGAACCTGATTCTGAAGGATCGCTCATCCACACCGACCTCTCATCAGACACGCTGGTCCCTTCGTGTATCATCAAGCAGGACCAGGTGCTGATATCGATCTCATCGAGAGATTTTTCCTTCATCGCCGAAGAACATCTTCATGAAATCTTCGGCATCTTTGCCAGGCACCGTGGCAGCATCAACCTTATGCAAAACTCGGCCATCAGCTTTTCGGTATGCGTCGATAATACTTCCCGGCTAAAAGCCTTGATCGGCGGGTTACAGGAAACATTTCGGGTGAAATATAACGACGGTCTGCAACTCATCACCATCAGGCATTACAACCCGGAAATCATCAACCTGCTCACATCGGGGAAAGAGATCCTGCTCGAACAGCGAAGCCGTGTAACCGTTCAGATGGTGGTAAAATAAACAGCACCCATGGTTTTAGGGTCCCGGTTTCGGGTTGCTCCTCTGCCATTAACCGGTTTATTACCGACTCCTTTCATTCAAAACCCGTTACCTTTTGGTTTTTATCTTACTTTTGCACCATAAAAATACATATGAATATGGAAGGAAGCATTGCCATAGTCTGCGGAGGAGGGCCTGCGCCGGGCATCAACTCCGTGATCAGCTCCGTAGCAAAAGTTTTTTTAAGGGATGGTTACCGCGTGATTGGCCTTCATGGGGGATACAAGAGTCTTTTTTCGCAAGAGCCGGTTTACCAGGATATCGACTTTCAGTTTGCCGATCATATACGCGGGCAGGGAGGATCCGCTTTGCAGATGAGCCGATACAAGCCCGCCGACGATGAATTCCGCACCGATTTCTTTGTAAAGAATAAGGTTGAACTGCTCGTCACCATCGGTGGCGACGACACTGCCTCCACTGCCAACAGGATCAGCAAATACCTCAAGACAAAAAATATCAGCATCCAGAATATCCATGTTCCAAAGACCATCGACAACGACCTCCCGCTGAAGGAAGGGCAGCCAACCTTCGGCTACCAGTCGGCCAAGGAGGCAGGTGTCAGGATCGCACAGACGGTATACGAAGATGCCCGCACCAGCGGCAACTGGTTCATCATCTCAGCCATGGGCCGCGAAGCCGGACACCTTGCCTTCGGCATCGGGGCCGCCGTGCATGCCCCCATGATCATCATCCCTGAAATGTTCTACAAGACACCCATCAACTTCGAGAACATCATCAAGCTGATCATTTCCACGATCATCAAGCGCAAGGTGCTTGGAATACCTTACGGCATCGTAATCATCAGCGAAGGGGTGTTCCATTTTATGACGGATGAGGAGATCAAAGGCACAGGGATACATTTCACTTTCGACGACCATGGCCATCCGGAGCTGGGCAATGTGAGCAAGGCCCATATCTTCAATGTGCTGTTGCAGGAAAAGCTGAAGGAATTAAAGCTGAACGTAAAGAGCCGGCCGGTGGAGCTGGGTTATGAAATGCGCTGCGTACAACCAACAGCCTTCGACCTGATGTATTGTTCCCTGCTGGGAATGGGTGTAAAACGCCTGTTCGACAAGGGACACACCGGATGCATGGTTACTGCCGACGCAGTCGGGAACATCCATCCGCTTTTTCTTGAGGAGGTGACCAACGAATTAGGAAAAGTTGAACCCCGTCTGGTGAATATGCAGTCGCAAAAAGCCGACCTGGTATTCAACCACGGTCTTCAATATCTTGACCCGGGCGATTATGAAATGGCCAAACAATATATTTCCGACCCGAAACGATATGATTTCAGGGAGATCCTGAACTGGTAACACGCATCAGCCAATCTTCGGAGGCTCAAATTCATCGAGGATCTTCTTAACGAGGACTTCCGCCAGCTTTATTTTCGACTCTTTGGTCCAGCCCGCCACGTGTGGCGTCAGGATCACATTGCCGGAGGAGGCCAGCTTCCGGTAAGCTTCCGGAAGATTTTCATGCTCAATATGCTCAAAGGAATGGTTTTCATATTCCAGCACGTCAAGGGCTGCCCCGAGCACTTTTCCCGATTCAAGTGACTTCAGCAGGGAGGCCGTGTCGACGACCTTACCCCTGGCGGTGTTAACGAGCCACAGTGGCTTGCTGAACCTGCCGAGAAAATCCCCGTCGACCAGAAAATGTGTCTCTGCCGTCAGCGGTACGTGCAGGCTCAGGATATCAGCCTCGGAGAATACTTCATCCATGCCTGCCTCTTCAACATGGCCATTCGAAAAGCCTTCCTTGTATTTGTCGTAAGCGATTACACGGCACTCAAATCCCGACAGGGCCCCGGCAAAAGCACTGCCGGTATTGCCATAGCCTATGATCGCGACGGTCTTGCCCGTTATCTCGTTACCCCTGTTTTCCTCCCTTCTCCAAAGCCCCTGCCTCACCTCACGGTCGGCTGGCAGCATCCTGTTCATGAGGGCCAGCAACATGCCCAGTGCATGCTCCCCCACAGCAACCCTGTTGCCCTCGGGAGCGTTGAAACAGCGTATACCCCTGTCTTCTGCATACAAGGTGTCGATGCCTTCCATCCCGGCCCCCACCCTTCCGATAAAAGATAAGCTGGCGGCACACGACAGCAGCTCGCGGTCGAGATGAAAACGGCTACGCACCACGATGCCCGCATACTCACCGATAATTTCCTTCAATCGTTCGGGGGTCAGGTCAGGAAAATAGTGACACTGGAAGCCTGCCTGTTGCAGGCGTTCTTCGAGCAAGGGGTGGTTGGTGTCGAGTAAGAGGACCCTGTTGTTCGCTGTTCGCTGTGGCATGATCAACGACTGATAAAGGATTCATCCCATACAATGCCCTTAACGAGTTGCTTAAACTCTTCCCCGGCATTGTAGATCATTTCGGCATTTGACGGGAACTTCTTCCTGGGCTTATCAAGTATTTCATTCACTTCGGGAGGGCAGGCAAACATATCGCCGGACGCAGTAGCCGTCTTGTTCTCAAACACCGACCTTGCCGTAACCGGGACAATGTAAAGGACCTTTCCGCTGACAGCATCAACATACCTGAGCCGTCCTTGCATTACGGCCGTCTTTAACTGGAAAATCTCTTTTATCCTGCACTTGTTATAATCGGGATGTTTTTTATCCTCCTCCCTTTTTCCCTGGTCTTCATACAGGTCGGCAAAACTTTCGGGGTTTTTATGCGATGAGGTATATTCCTTCTCGCTCACGGTGCCGGGTGTTACCTCCAGGCTGGCAATCTCGATGACCAGCTTCAGCGAATATTCCTGACCCGGCAAGGCCTTGGCAGTGTAATCGAGATATTGTTTTTCAGCATGGCTTAGGACGATGTTCTCCATATCAGCGAGAAAGTCGGGTGGCAAACTGGCACCGGAAAGGTTCCTGACCTCCAGCAGGGCCACGCCGGCACCGGCGCCCAGCGCCCGCCGCATCATCAGCTCCACATCTTTGAATTCCTTGTAAAGCTTTGTGATCTTGCGCAACTCTGCGTAAGCCATGGCTGCATCTTCCCTCGATCCGGTCTTCAGCAGCTCGCCTGCATGGGCGTAGAGATAGGCGGCCGCGTGCTCGCGCGATGCTTCCAGCTCACTGCTGTTGTCGAGCAGCTGAATGTTCACCTGGTCGTCGAGAAGCTGCTGCCTGATCACGGAAACTTTCTTAAAGCGTTCGTTAATGGAAAAATTGTTCATGAAGACTTCATACCAGATATCCGGCTGCTTCGTTGCCTTCAGGGCCAGGATTCTTTCAAGATCCTGCTCATTGGCCTTCTCATATGAATGTTTTAGCGCTGCATAAAGTTCATGCTTATTCCCCTTGCCATCGGAGAGCCTTTGCACGCATTTCTCTATCGCCATGTCGTATTTCCCTTCGCTGATAAGCTTTTCGGGCGATTGGGCCACAAGTGCCGGTGGGATGGTCAGCAATAAGATCAGGACGGGTAATTTCATCATAATATCAGGATTACTAAGGTTATACAAATATAATCATGTTCAGGGGGATATGAAATACAAGAATAACAGTACCCATACCCCGCGAAAAATACAGGCCGCTCATCCGGTCATGTTCTCCTGAAATGTTACCAATTCCTTGCCAAAGTATCAGTCAATTAAAAAATTAACGTAATTTCGCAGGTCGACACCTATCCCGGGAATATGCATTTGTGGAACCTGCTGGTAAGGATCATTCTGAGGTACAGGCTGACCAACCTGATCGTTGTTCTCCTCATAACTGTTTTTATGGGTTGGCAAGCCACCAAGGTACAACTGTCGTACGAGATGGCACGCATGCTCC
>CAZHYA010000004.1:19428-19681 GCA_964536525.1 uncultured Bacteroidales bacterium
GGTGAAGACGGCAGTGTAATGTTCATCGGCCTGCAGGATGAACGGATCTACGAACTAAATGAATTCAATGACTGGTACGACCTGTCGTGGGCGATCAGACAGATCGACGGGGTAGAAGAAGTGTTGTCGATCGGCAAGCTCTATAGCCTGCAGAAGAACGACAGCACGGGCCTGCTCGACTTCCTTCCGGTTGTAGCCGAGAAGCCCCTGCAGCAGGAGGAACTCGACAGCCTCAAGGAAGTCATCCTCTCCC
>CAZHYA010000004.1:19691-25809 GCA_964536525.1 uncultured Bacteroidales bacterium
GCCGGCGAGATCACGACCAACCATCACTTCGATGTGCAACGCGTGGCGCGCCAGACCATCAAGGAAATCGGGTACATTGATGCCGCCATGGGTTTTTCCTGGGACACCTGCGGCATCATGGTCACCCTCGACAAGGAAAAGCTGAACACCAAAAGCAGGGTTAAACTGATCAGTGATATCAAGACGCTCATTGATGACTTCGGCGACAAATACGACCGTGAAATGCGGTATTCCGGGCTCCCTTACATCAGAACCGTAACCTCCAAGAAAGTACAGGACGAATTATATTTCTTTGTCCTGCTTGCCCTGGTCATTGCTTCGGTGATATTACTTATGTTCTTTCGCTCGGTTAAGGCAGTTTTCTTCACCATGCTCATCGTGGGCATCAGTGTGATCTGGGTGCTTGGAACGATCTCCCTATTTCAATACAAGATTACCATACTTACCGGCATTCTGCCTCCCTTGCTCGTGGTTATCGTGGTCGAGAATTGCATCTTCCTGCTCAACAAATATCACAACGAATACCGCCTTCACGGGAATAAGATCAGGGCGCTGTCGCGTGTCGTCACACGCATAGGCAATGCAAATCTGCTCACCAATGCCACAACGGCCGTCGGCTTTGCCGCCTTCATCGTCACGGGCAACAGGATCCTTACGGAGTTTGGCGTGATCGCATCCATCAACATCATGATCGCCTTCCTGCTGTCGCTCTTTCTGATCCCGATATTTTTCAGTTACCTGCCGCCTCCAAGAACAAGGCATACCAAGCATCTCGACAGGTCGTTTGTTTCTAGGCTCATCAAAAGGATCGTCAATATTGTCCAGACGAGAAGGAGGATCATCTACATTACCACCTTCATCCTGTTGTCTGCAGGTATTTTCGGCGTTTCCCGGCTTCAGACAACCGGCAATATTGTGGATGATATTTCGAGGAAAGACAAGCTTTACCGGGATTTGATGTTTTTTGAAGAGCACTTTAAGGGTGTGATGCCCCTGGAGATCGCCATCGATTCAAAAGAGAAGAACGGGGTGTTTGCCAACAGGGGCTCTACGCTCTACAAAATCAGGCGGTTGCATAATCTGATCAACAGGGATTCAGTATTTTCAAAATACCTTTCGCGGCCGCTGTCGGTTATCGACGGCATCAGCTTTCTCTACCAGGCACACCGGGGTGGCGATCCGAAATATTTCGTGCTTCCGCCCCCATCGCAGCTTGCCGACCTCAACCAGTATACCCGCGTGCTCGACACCACCGGTGGCAATCCTTTCCATTCCTTTATCGACAGTACGAGCAGCATCACCAGGGTGAGCATTCAGATGGCCAATATCGGAACCCGGGAGATTGAGATGATCACCGGAAGGCTCAGGCCGGAGATCGACAAGATCTTCCCGCCCGACGAGTATGATGTTGTGCTGACCGGCACAAGTGTGGTTTTTCTTGAAGGGAGCAGTTATATGGTAAAAAACCTACTCACCAGCCTATTGCTGGCCCTCGCGGTGATCTCTCTGCTGATGGCACTGCTTTTCACTTCTGCACGCATGATCGTGATCAGCCTCATCCCCAATCTTATCCCGCAACTGATGACTGCCGCGCTCATGGGTTATCTGGGTATTCCCATTAAACCATCCACGATACTTATCTTCAGCATTGCGCTGGGGATCTCTGTCGACAATGCCATTCATTTCCTTTCAAGGTACCGGCTGCAACTCAAGCTCAATGACTGGAACATTAAACCCTCAGTAATTGCCGCACTCAGCGAAACAGGTTACAGCATGATCGATTCATCCGTTGTGTTGTTCTTTGGTTTTGGTATTTTTATCCTTTCCTCCTTCGGAGGAACAGAAGCCCTGGGATACCTGATCTCCTTCACCCTGCTCATGGCATTGCTGTCGAATCTCTTCCTGCTCCCCTCACTCCTGCTCAGCCTCGATAAGTATATCACCACCAAGAGATTTCGCGAGCCACTGCTTGAGATCTTCGATGAATAAGAAGATATCGATCTCGACTTGCTGTAGATCGAAGATATTGACGGGCGCCGCCATTCCTGACAAATTGCTTTTGTTAATCTGCATAAATCCGTATCTTTATCAAATCTGGTAACTAAATCGACCTCATAAGATGAAAGGAATTATTCTTGCCGGAGGATCCGGCACCAGGCTTTACCCCATCAGCATAGCCACCAGCAAGCAATTGATGCCTGTGTATGACAAGCCCATGATCTACTACCCGCTCTCGATACTGATGATGGCCGGGATACGGGAGATCCTGATCATTTCGACACCGCACGACCAGTCAAGCTTCCAGCGCCTGCTGGGCGACGGTAAGAACCTTGGCTGCAGCTTCAGCTATGCGGTGCAGGAGATCCCCAACGGGCTGGCGCAGGCCTTTGTCATTGGCGCTGATTTTGTGGGCAAAGATAAGGTAGCACTCATCCTTGGCGACAACATCTTTTACGGGGCAGGGATGCAACAACTGCTTCAAAAAAACAACGACCCCGACGGGGGGGTGATCTTTGCCTACCATGTCTCAGATCCCGAGCGTTATGGTGTTGTGGAGTTCGACAAGGACAGGATGGCCATCTCTATCGAGGAAAAGCCTAAACAACCGAAATCAAATTTCGCCGTTCCCGGACTGTACTTCTACGACAACACGGTGATAGAAGTGGCACGGAATATAAAACCCAGTGCCAGGGGCGAATATGAGATCACTGATGTAAACAAGCATTACCTGCAGGAAAAGAAGCTGAAAGTCGGTATACTGGGAAGGGGCACTGCCTGGTTGGATACAGGAACCTTCACGAGCCTCTTGCAGGCCGCCCAATTCGTGCAGGTGGTGGAAGACCGGCAGGGGCTTAAGGTTGGATGCATAGAAGAGGTGGCCTATAACCTGGGATTTATCAACAAGGAACAATTGCGTACCATTGCCGAACCATTGCTGAAAAGCGGCTATGGTGAATACCTGCTCAGGATCATTGAATAATAGTGTAATCAATTATGCAGACATATAAAGAATTACTTGAGAAATTCAGCCGTTCCCTGCAGCAGGAAAATTTCAGGGGAAACCCGGCTGAACTCTACGAGCCCATCGAATATATGATGGAGCTTGGAGGGAAAAGGCTCAGGCCAGTGCTTTTGCTGATGGCCTGCGAGGCATTCGGCGGTGATGAAGAAGCTGCTATGCCGGCAGCCCTGGCAGTGGAAGTATTTCATAATTTCACACTTGTCCACGACGATATCATGGACGGGGCAACCATCAGGCGTGGAAAGGAAACGATATGGAACATCTGGGGTGAAGACACTGCGATTCTAGCAGGAGACACGATGTTTGCCATAGCACTTGAATACCTTGTAAAAACCAAACATCCCGGAAGCAACGAATTGCTGTCCGTATTCCTGAAGGTTGCCAGGGAAGTATGCGAAGGCCAGCAACTCGACATGAACTTCGAGGATGAAGAAGACACTTCCATAGCTGACTATCTCGCCATGATCAGGCTGAAAACCGCCGTGCTTATCGCCACTTCGCTAAAAATGGGTGCCATCCTGGGTAATGCAGGCGAAGATGACATCAGGAATATCTACGACTTTGGGATCAACATGGGCATGGCTTTCCAGCTCAAGGACGACCTGCTCGACGTATTTGGTTCAGTGGATAAGTTCGGTAAAATGCCGGGGGGCGATATCCTTTCCGACAAAAAAACATTCCTTTTCCTGAAGGCGATCAGCCTGGCCAGCAAAGCCGACCTCAGGGTTATCGAGGAATATTATGGACAGGAACAGGACTCCCCTGAACAAAAAATTATGGACATCACGGCCATCTATGCCAGGCTTAATATCGACAAGATCACCATTACCGAGATGGAACGTTATTACCAGCGCGCCTTGTACCACCTTGGCCAGGTTAGCCTTCATGATGAGAAAAAGGAGGAGTTGCTTTCGATAGCCAAAAAGATGATGTACCGGGATAATTAGGAAGGTGATGCCGGATACCCGATAAACGAACCAGGCCAACGGTAAGGTGCCTCACATCTCGGCTTTGAGGTTTTCCAACTCCGCCTCTAGCGCTTCCAGTTCATGGCTCAACGTTTCCCATTGCGCCATCTCCTTCTCCAGGCTGATCTTCAATTCATTGTATTTTTTATAAACCTCGGGATCCGATAATAGCTCTTTATGCTGATCCGGGTCCATCAGCAAACTGTCCATCTTCGAGATGTTCATCTCATGGGTTTCAATATGCCCTTCACTCCTGGCCACCCTGGTCTTCAGTTTTCGGATCTCCCGGTCGAGTTGCCTGCTGCGTTCATAAAATTCTTTGTTCTTCGAGACCCCTTTCCCCTTCTGGGATTCCTGCACCTGCTGTTGTTCCAGTTCCTTCAGGCTTTTAAGATTCTTGAAGTGGAGGAAGTCATAGATGTCGCCCAGGTACTCCTGCACACCCTTGTTCCTGAACTCATACACCTTGTTGGCCAGCCCCTGGAGGAAATCACGGTCGTGTGAAACGATGATAAGGGTTCCCTCATATTGCAGGAGCGCGCTCTTCAGGATGTCCTTCGACCGCATGTCGAGGTGGTTGGTGGGCTCATCAAGGATCATGAGGTTTGAAGGTTCGAGCAACAACCTGGCCAGCGAAAGCCTCGATTTTTCTCCCCCCGACAGCACTTTCACCTTCTTGTCGATATCCTCCCCCGAAAACAGGAAGCCGCCCAGCAGGTTGCGCACCTGTGTTCGCATATCGCCGGTAGCTTCATCGTCGATGGTCTCAAACACGGTCTTGTTCCCGTCGAGCGTTTCGGCCTGGTCCTGGGCATAATAGGCCAGTTGAACATTATGCCCGAATTTAAGTTCCCCTTCGTATTCGAGCAGCCCCATGATCACCTTCGACAGGGTGGTCTTGCCTTCGCCGTTTTTACCCACAAATGCAAGCCGGTCGCCTTTGATGATTGAAAAATCAAGGTTTTTCAACACCACATGTTCACCGTAACGTTTGGTAAGGCCACTGCTTTCGACCACGACTTTTCCCGAACGTGGTGAAGGTGGAAAACGAAAGTGAATGGCCGAATGGTCAAAATCCTCGATCTCCACCATATCGATCTTGTCGAGCATCTTGATCTTCGATTGCACCTGCCTGGCCTTGGTGTTCTTGTAGCGGAAACGCTCGATGAACCTTTCGATCTGCCTGTCCTGTTTCTGCGGGTTATTGTAGGTGGCCTTCTGCTGCTCCAGGCGCTCTTCCCGCATCCTCACATATTCGGTATAGGCGGCCTTGTAGTCGAAGATCCTGCCCTCACTGATCTCTATCGTCCGGTTGCACAGGTTATCGAGAAATGCACGGTCGTGAGATACCAGGACCACTGCCCCGGGGTAGTTCAGCAGGAATTCCTCCAGCCACTGGATCGACTCGATATCGAGGTGGTTGGTGGGCTCATCGAGGAGCACCAGGTCGGGCTTCCTGAGCAATATCTTTGCGATCTCCACACGCATCTGCCAGCCATAACTGAACTCCGCCACGGGGCGCTCAAAGTCGCGGCGCAGGAACCCAAGCCCCGACAACACCTTTTCCACATCCGCATCCATCGACTGCCCGCCAAGCAACTGGTAGTGTTCGTTGGCATCCGACAGCTTGTGGATCAGCCTGTGGTAGCTGTCCGACTCATAATCATCTCTCGCAGCGATCTCGGCCTCGTAACGCCCGATGTCGTCCCTGAGTTGCATGATCTCATTGAAAGCCACAATGGTCTCATCATAGATGGTCTTGTCGCTGCTCAGCATCATCTCCTGGGGCAGGTAGCCTACCCTGGCATTGGAGGGGATCACCACCTCACCCGTTTCGGGGAGCAGCTTCCCGGCAAGTATCCGCAGCAGGGTGGTCTTGCCCGATCCGTTCAGGCCTACCAAGCCTATGCGGTCCTTCTTATTGATGATGAACGACGCGTTTCGGAAGAGGTAATTCCCTGAATAATGTATGGCCAGGTCGCTGACGGAGAACATAAGGCTTGCTAATATCAGACAGCAAAAGTAAGAAAAAAGGATGCCGGATACCGGATGCCGGATACCGGGTAATAGAAAAAAGGGGCGCCGCTGTTGCGGCGCCCCTGGCTTATTCCATTCCGCCCGGGCCCCG
>CAZHYA010000005.1:0-10140 GCA_964536525.1 uncultured Bacteroidales bacterium
CCAGATGTTACCGTGCAGATCGACGCCCATGGCCGAGTTGATCGCCGTCATGGCTGGCTGGGCCGAGATATACATCACATTGTTGGTCTGGTCGGAAGGCCTGCTCTGCACCGAGCTGTTGAAATCGAGCCATTCGTAACCTTCAGGAGTGCCTGACAGGAAGATGCTCGAAACGGCAAAGTTGTTACGCAGGTAGCGGTTGTTCACGATGCCTTTCTCAACAAGCGTTCTCATGGCATCGGAGAAAAGTTCAGTATAGATCCCAAGGTCTGAGACCCCTTTTTCGATGATGGCTGCAGTAACGGCTTCGGGAACTTCCCCGATCCCGTATTGCAAGGTGCTGCCATCCCTGACAAACAGTTCGGCGATAAGCCTGCCGATCCTGTTGGCCTTTTCGTCGGGCTCATGCACCGGGCTCATGGGCAGCTCGTAATCCGTTTCGAGGAGGTAATCGATCTCTGAGTTGTGCAGGGTGGTTCCAAGCACGAAAGGCATTTGTGCGTTGCATTCGGCGATCACAAGTCCTCCGCGGGCCCTGGCTGCATCAACGGCAGCCTTCACACCCTCCACGGTGGTGCCGAGGCTGTAATTGCCCCCATGATCGGGGCCGCTAACCTGCAACAGGGCAATGCCCGGCATGATATTCTCTCTCAACTGCCGGGGGATATCGGAAAGATGGATCAGCTGATAGGTGGCCCTGCCCGTGTTCATGGCCTCACGGGAATGCGGACCGTTGAAGATGATCCGGTGGGTGATGCGCTCACAGGCTTCTTCGGTGAAGAGTCCGGCAATGTCGCCCAGCAGCAGCACGCTGAGGATGTCGATATCCCTGATGGATTCATCTTTGGCGATCTGCCGTAACAGCACCTGTGGGGTGGCGGCATTGCCGCCGGTGTATATTACGCTCCCCGGAACGATCACCCTGCTGTTGATAGCCTCTTCGGCCTTCTTAATCTTTTTCATCGCTAACGTATTTGATCTTACAATAATTGCCTGACTTCCGCCAGGTCCCTCGCCACCCTGCGGCCCGTCGTCCTGAGCCGTTCTTCCGACTGGTGACCTCGTGCAACCAGTACTACCGGGATATCAAGCTCAAGGCCAACCTCATGGTCGTGAATGGTGTCGCCTACCATCACGATATCATCTGCTTTCCCGCTGAGCGACCGGATAAGCGCTTTTGCCGCATCCACCTTTCCGTGTGCATAGTGGTCGTCGATGCCCGAGACACGGGCGAAATAATGCCTGATGCCATGATGGTCGACGAGGCCGTCGAGCGATGATTGCTCCATGGCCGAAAGGATGAATTGATGGTATCCCCGCTTCATGAAATCGGCAAGGGCCTCTTCAACATCGCTGAACAAGGCGGCCTTTTTCACCATGTATCCGTAGTGCTCGATGAATTCCAGTGCAGGCTTCTCAAACGGTTCCTTGTCGAACTCAAAGCCCGCACTGAGATAATAATCCTTCACCGGGAAGGTGAAGATTTCGCGGTATGTGTCCCTGTCGATCTCCTGCTTGCAACGATCCCTGAGCAGGAGATTGATCGCACTGATGCATATCTCGGTGTCGTCGAGCAGGGTGCCGTTCCAATCCCACAGTACAGCCTTCTGAATTTGCATGCCTCAAAAATAAAGAATATGGAACCTGAAATGATCTTCGGCATTAAATTCAAGGGTAGGGAAGGGGATCTTTATGAATCCCAGTATGTTGAACAGCCCTTTGAGCACTTTCGACCTGACGGGGATCTTTGTCAGGTCTACATCGAGGGTGAGAAAATACCGGCTCGTTCTTTGATATTCAGGTAATTCAACGCCATTATATTCCGATGGGTTCTCTGATCCTCCCAGCATGCCCTTTGCTCCATACCCTGCTGCAACGTTCAGCCAGCGGGGGAAGTGCGTCTCACGGCCGAGGAATGAATGGATATTTGCCGATACCCAGAAAGTCTGGCCATTGTAGTCCTTGATCACCCTTTCAATCGCGGTCTCCCCGAGTAGATCGGGCCTGTATTGGGCATAATCGGTAGGATGGTACGAATATTTGACCGAAATGCGCTGATCGCCCCATCCCAGCTGTTGTCCGATGAAGAGTCCTGCTCCTGCCGCATTGGCGATGAGGTCGGCGGGCGAGGCACCCCATTCGGCCGAAAACCCGTCGAACACCTCCACCGTGGTGAGAAAGAACAGTCCCATCGACCCGCCGATCCATATGGCATGTTTTTCCTTTGCGTTGGCCCATTTCAACGATTGGTAGCTGATCCTTCCCACCCAGTAGGAAGTCGTCACATGGCCCAGCTTGTCCATGCCCATCCACTCCTGTCCGTCGTTGGTGAAATGGAACGACGACTGCGGGTAGTCCTGATACCAAAGGTAATACAGGCCTGTCATGGTTCCGGCATACGCCACAGTTCCCCCAGTGATGAGGAGGGTGAGCCTTTTCCTGTTAACGGCGGTGCTGTCGTCCTGGCCCGAAAGGGGATTCACAAAAAGGCAGCACAGCAGTACCAGGATACCCACCTTCAGGGCCCGGGGTATGTCACGTAAGGAAGCAATGGGTGGATGTCGCATGGGCGGTGGTGCTTTCCTTTATCGGTTCTCGATGGCTTTGCGGTAACGCCTGGCATTGCGGTTATGCTGGGTGATCGAATTTGAAAAAACATGGTACCCCGACAGGTCGTCTTTGGCACAGAAAAACAGGTAGTCGTGGTCGTCATAATTCAGCACGGCATCGACGGAAGCGATGGAGGGAATGCAGATCGGACCCGGGGGCAAGCCGGCATACCTGTATGTGTTGTACGGCGAATCGATCTCCTTGTGGACATTCAGCACCCTGGTAAGCCCGAAATCGCCTGAGGCATATACCAGCGTGGGATCGGCCTGCAACAGCCAGTTCATCTTGAGGCGGTTGATGTAAACCCCGGCAATGGTGGCCTTCTCATCATTCTTGTTGGTCTCCTTCTCGACGATAGAAGCCAGGATCACCACCTCGGCCTTGTCCATGCCCATCGTTGCGGCCTTCGCCTCCCTCATGCCTTCCCAGAAAGAAAGGTGTTCCCTGTACATCCGTTCCATAAATTGCATGGCCGTGGTATTCCAGTAAAATTCGTATGTGTTGGGTACGAACATGGTCAGGGCAATCTCGGGGGTGAAGCCTTTTACGTCCAGGTATGCCGAATCGTTCATCAGGGAGATGAGCGACGCCGAATCGGCTTCGATCTGTGCCGCAACACGCTGGGCAAGCTGTTCCCTGGTCCTGATGTTATTGAAGATCACCTGCACCGGCGACTGTATGCCCAGCCTCAGCATGTTGATCAGTTCATCATTGTTCATGCCTTTCGTTACCACGTAATGCCCGGGCTTAACCAGCTCCGGGTATTTCTTTCGCTCGGCAAGCCATTCAAAAGTGTTTCGGTTCACGATGACCCCCTTGCTGTAAAGGATAAGCTTCACGTCGGAATAGTCTGAACCCGTGGGAATGTACAGCGATACCGTTTCCCCTTCCGGAGTCCAGACATTGGCGTAAAATACGGCCTTATAAAGGAAATATCCCGCTACCGCGGAAACCATGATCATGATCAGGAGCAGCCAGAGGATGAACCTGACCCATGCGGGGCGTCTTTTCTTTCTTGAGTAGCCGTATTTTGAGTGATAATAAGCCATAGCGGTTATCAGGAGTTCTTGTTTATCAGTTGCAGCAGGTATTCGTCCGACCAGGCATTCGCTGAACGGAGCCATTCTTTTTTGATGCCGACGACCATGAATGCTTTTTTTCTGAACAGTTCGAGGCTTGCCGTATTTTCTGCGATCACGTTCGAATAGATCTGATGCAGCCTCAGGAAGTTGAAGGCGTATTCGATCATAAGGTCGAGCGCTTCGGAGGCGTATCCTTTTTTACGCTCTTCCTCCACGATCATGATGCCGATACCGGCCCGCATGTTCGATGGGTCGAAGTCGAAAAGATCGACACAGCCTATGCTTCTTTCCGGGCTTTCGCTGATGAGGTCGATCATCAGCCTGAGCTGTCGTGTGGCAAAGATGTCGCCGGCGTTATTCAAAACGTACTGTTCGATCGCAAAGCGCGAAAATGGCTCGAGCGTATTGCTGAGGTGCCAGATGGACGTATCGTTCTCCCACCTGAAGAGCAGGTCGACGTCGGCAGGCTCCAGGGCCCGGAGTTTTAAATTTTCCGATCTCATCATCTCTCCATGATATTTATTTCACCTGAAAAAACGAATGTTGCCGGTCCTTCAAGGAAAATCTCACTGAACATGTCGTCGTTCCTTGTGAAGTATACGTTGAGCACCCCTCCCGGGTTACGAAGGCTGATGGGGCTCTCGGCCCCGCTTTTCAAAGCCCATGCCAGGGCAGCCGCAGTGGTCCCCGTGCCGCAGGAGAGGGTTTCGGCTTCGACGCCCCGCTCATAGGTCCTGACGTTGACGAGGCCGCCGATCACTTCCATGAAATTAACGTTGATGCCTTCATGACCGAATTGCGGAAGCCGCCGGAGCCTCCGCCCTTCATTTGCGACATCGGTCTCGTAGAGGCCGGTGCACATCTTCACAAGATGGGGTGAACCGGTGTTAAGGATCACCTCATCGTTTTGCCATTCTGACATTGCCGTGTCGGTCATGCCCAGCTTAACGACATATTCGTCGTCATTGTCTTCCAGTATCACGGCATGGTGGATGCCATCGGCCGCCTCGAAAGAAGCCTCATCGTCGATGATCCCCAGCCTTTTGGCGAAGGCCACGATACAACGGCCGCCATTGCCGCACATGCTCGACTCACGGCCATCAGCGTTGAAATACCTCATCATAAAGTCGTGATGCAGGGAATCCTCAAGCAGGATGAGGCCATCGGCACCGATCCCGAAATGCCTGTCGCACAGCTGTGCAATGATGTCATGCTTTTCGGGGATGGCATGATTTCTGATATCGATGATAATGAAATCATTGCCCGTACCCTGGTATTTTTCGAAGGAGACCTGCATCATGATTTGTTTTTGAAAAGTTACCAAACAAATATATGAATAAATGCCCACACGCCGGCAGCGACGAAGGCAGGGGAATTAACAAAAATTAACAGTAGCATGATAAACTAAGTGCAGGCCTTAACCGTTGAGGATTATGCACAGTTGTTGTCAACCAAGATAAGTTGAAATATTCAAAAGACCTGGAACCATGAAAAAGTTTATTGTCTTCTTAGGAGTTTTTCTGTTGGGTGGCATGGTGTTCTATGCGATCACCCTTTTAGGCCCGAAGCATGAAACTGTTGAGGTTATTGAGCAAGCCGGGCCAGCCCCGGTGCGGCAGGCAGGATTTTTTGGCTTGCCTCCCGTCGACGGGCCCGATTTTACCGAGGCTGCCAGCAAGACCGTCGATGCCGTGGTGCACATCCGTTCGCAGTTTCGCACCCGGAGTCAGGGTTACGATGATTTTTTCGGGGCACTGAGGGAGTATCTCGGTTATGAGCGTAGGCCTGGCAGGACCTATCCTGTTTCGGGCTGGGGCTCGGGAGTCATTCTCTCTGCCGACGGATATATTGTGACCAACAACCATGTGGTTGAAGGCGCTGAGCTGGTGGAGGTGATCCTTAATGATAAACGCGTTTTTGAAGGTGAGATCGTGGGCCTCGACCCTTCCACCGACCTAGCCCTGCTCAAGATCGATGTTGGCGGGCTGCCGTATATCGAATACGGTAATTCCGACGATGTGCGTGTAGGCGAATGGGTGCTTGCTGTTGGCAACCCCTTTAATCTCACCTCTACGGTCACGGCGGGCATCGTAAGTGCCAAAGCCAGGGATATCAATATCCTGGGCAGCCAGGGGGCCATAGAGTCGTTCATACAGACGGATGCGGCCGTAAACCGGGGCAACAGCGGCGGGGCGCTGGTAAACACCCTTGGCGAGCTTATCGGCATCAATGCGGCCATTGCTTCCAACACCGGGTATTATCAGGGCTATTCATTTGCCATCCCGGCCAACATCGTGAAGAAAGTGATCAAAGACCTTAAGGATTATGGCGGTGTTCAGCGTGCATACCTCGGTGTGGTGATCCGGGAGATCGACCAGAACTTTGCCGATGACCTGGGTCTCGACGACATGAGGGGCGTGTATATCGACGGACTGGTAGAGGGCGGGGGTGCCATGGATGCAGGCCTCGAGATCGGGGATGTGATCATTCACGTGAACAACACGGAGGTGAACAGCATGGCGCAATTGCTGGAAGTGGTCGGCCAGCACAATCCCGGACAAAAACTCGACGTGGAGGTCATCCGCAACGGCAAACTGATGTCATATAAAGTTCAATTGCGCAGTGAGGACGGGAGCACCAGGGTGATCAGCAGGACAGAGGAGTTCTTCAATGAACGCCTGGGAGTCACATTATCTCCGCTCAACGCGGAAGAACGCAACAGGCTGGGCTTGCGTGCAGGCCTCAGGGTGACTGACGTGGAGGATGGTTTGATGAGCAAGGGCGGTATCATGGAAGGATTCATCCTTACTGCCGTCAATGGTTATGTGGTGGATACAAGGAAAGGGCTGGAGAAGGCATTGGCAGAGCATGCCGACCGTGTGAAGATCTCCGGTATTTATCCGAACGGATTGAGGGTAACCTTTGAATTCGGACTTTAATTTAGACTATTTTTAAATAATTAACAATTTTTTTGTAATTTAATGCGTTAAAGACTTTCAAAAGAGGCGCAAATTTTGTACCTTTGCACGTTTCCCATCGAGATGATTACAAAAAATTGTCGGGGATTTTCAGATTTGGAGGCAGAAGTATATGAGACAATTAAAAATCACAAAATCAATAACCAACCGTGAGACCGCTTCGCTCGATAAGTATTTGCAGGATATAGGCAAGGAAGAACTCATTACGGCGGAAGAAGAGGTTGAACTCGCAAAAAAGATACAGTCAGGGGATCAGCTGGCGCTGGAGAAGCTTACCAAAGCCAACCTGCGCTTTGTCGTTTCCGTGGCCAAACAATATCAGAACCAGGGCCTTAGCCTGCCCGACCTCATCAACGAAGGCAACCTCGGGTTGATCAAAGCGGCCAAACGTTTCGACGAAACACGCGGCTTCAAGTTCATTTCCTATGCCGTGTGGTGGATACGACAGTCGATACTGCAGGCTCTTGCCGAGCAGTCGAGGCTGGTGCGCCTGCCCCTTAACCAGGTCGGCTCACTCAACAAGATCAAAAAGGCCACCTCACGGCTCGAACAGCAATTTGAACGTACACCTTCGGTGGATGAGATCGCCGAGCTGATGGAATTGCCGGAGTACAAGATCGACAAAGCGATGAAGATCACCACGCGCTATGTGTCGGTCGATGCCCCACTGAGCCAGGAAGAGGATACCAAATTCCTCGATGTGTTCATCAGCGACGATGTGCCCAGAACCGACAGCGACCTGATGCGTGAATCGCTCAACAAGGAGATCCAGCGTTCGCTTGCCACACTCACCGACAAGGAGAGGGATGTGATCAACCTGTATTACGGCATCGGTATGGCCCACGGGCTGACGCTCGAGGAGATTGGGGCAAAGTTCGACCTCACACGCGAGAGGGTCAGGCAGATCAAGGAAAAGGCCATCAGACGGCTCAAGCATACATCACGCAGCAGGCTGCTGAAGGCCTATCTTGGCGAGTAAGAAAAAAAATAGATAAAAAAAGGGATGACAAAAAATTTTTGTTATCCCTTTTTTTTTATTTTTGAGACTCATAGGACCGGGTGGAGAAAAGAATGGCTCTGCCTGTTGTTTCAATTAATCTTCAGTAATAAAACTGTCTATGGGCCTTAACCGTTTTGAATCATCATTGAAAGAATGGATCGATGATGAAAAAGTCGCATTGGAATTTGTCAGCTTAGTGGGAACCCTCTTTCTCGACAAGAACGTAGAACTGATCCTCTTCAGGAGCCAGCTTATCGACCGCAGCGCAAGTGTGATCCTTTACAAGCACTCCTATGCTACCAATGTTGTGAACCATCCGCTTAACATCCGTCATTCGTTAACACTCGCCAGGGCTATCGATGAGGTTGGCATTACCAATGCCCGTATCGACATTGGCAGGCTGAACCATGAATGGACGCAGGAAAAGGAGCATTATGCCGGCCCGGGGGAGTTTATTGAGGATAAGCTCAAAGATGGGATCAACGGAGAACCCGGCATGCAGGAACCCCGCGATGTGGTTCTCTATGGTTTTGGAAGGATCGGCCGCCTGCTGTTGCGGGAATTTATCATCCAGGGCAATGGCAGCCAGCTCAGGGTCAGGGCCGTGGTCACGCGTAAGGTCAGTGACGAAGATATCGAAAAGCGTGCCGCGCTCATCAGGCACGACTCCATCCACGGGCCTTTCAGGGGCAACGTGATCACGGATCTCAAGAATAAGACCATCATCGTAAATGGCAACGTGGTGAAGATGATGGAAGGCAGTGCGCCCGAAGAAATTGATTACGAGGCGGAAGGGATCAGGAACGCACTGCTGATCGACAATACGGGCATCTTCAAAGACCGCGAAGGACTTGGCAGGCACCTGAAATCAAAGGGTGTGAGCCAGGTCATCTTCACGGCCCCGGCCAAGGGCGATGTGCCCAACGTGGTATACGGGATCAACCATGAAGAACTGGATATCGTGAACGAGAAGATATTTTCAGCCGCATCCTGCACGACCAATGCCATTGTGCCCACACTGTTTGTTTTGGAAAACACTTTCGGCATCGAGAAAGGCCATATCGAGACCATCCATGCTTACACCAACGACCAGAATCTTACCGACAATTACCACAAGAAGCCCAGGCGTGGCCGTTCGGCACCCATGAACATGGTGATCACCTCTACCGGTGCCGGGGCGGCGGCGGCCAAAGCCATCCCCTCGCTGGCCGGTAAACTTACGGCAAACGCCGTAAGGGTGCCCATCCCCAACGTTTCGCTCGCACTCTTGTCGCTCAGCCTTAAACATGCCACCAGCAAGGTAGAAGTCGACAAGGTGATGAAGGATGCCGCACTCTATGGAAACCTGGTAGAGCAGATCCGTTATTCTGCTTCCGACGAGTCGGTGTCGACCGACTTCATCGGCGACCCCGTGGCAGGGATCTATGATGCACCATCCACGCAGGTGTCGGCCGACGGCAGGAATATCGTGGTGTACCTCTGGTACGATAATGAGTTTGGATATACCATACAGGTGATCAGGCTTGCCAAGCATGTGGCCGGCGTGAAGCGTTTCATATACTACTAATTACGGGAAATTGCATCTGGCAGGGCAATTCGGAAAGGGTTGCCCTGTTTTGATTAAAAGGAACAGATAAGGAAATATTTTTATTATGTCGCAAACCAAATACATTTTCGTTACCGGCGGGGTAACCTCTTCACTCGGAAAAGGCATCATCACGGCCTCCATCGCCAAGCTGATGCAGGCGAGGGGCTTTTCCACCACCACGCAGAAGATCGACCCTTATATCAATGTCGACCCGGGAACCCTCAACCCTTACGAGCATGGCGAATGCTATGTGACGGAGGATGGCGCCGAGACCGACCTCGACCTGGGGCATTATGAACGCTTCTCTAATGTGCACACCTCACAGGCCAACAACGTGACCACGGGTCGCATCTACCAGACCGTGATCAACAAGGAACGGCATGGCGACTATCTTGGAAAGACCGTTCAGGTGATCCCGCACATCACCGACGAGATCAAGCGCTCCTTCATGGTGCTGGGCGAAAAGGGTGAGTACGATTTCGTGATCACCGAGGTGGGCGGAACGGTCGGCGACATCGAGTCGCTGCCCTACGTGGAAGCCATCAGGCAGATGCGCTTTGAGCTGGGCAGCAAGAACGTGGTGGTGGTCCACCTCACCCTGGTCCCATACCTTGCTGCAGCCGAAGAACTCAAGACCAAGCCGACACAGCACTCGGTGAAGACGATGCTGGAGGCCGGGGTGCAGCCCGACATCATCGTGTGTCGCTCTGAAAAGCACTTGGGCGAGAATATCAGGCAGAAGATATCGCTCTTTTGCAACGTGCCCATCTCGGCGGTGATGGAAAGCATCGACGCCGAGAGTATCTACGATGTGCCCCTCCTCATGCGCGAGGAGAAGCTCGACGAGGAGATCCTCAAGAAGACCGACATGCCTCTTGACAG
>CAZHYA010000005.1:10150-17288 GCA_964536525.1 uncultured Bacteroidales bacterium
CCGATGGGCGCGTCATCGCCCCCATGCCGATCGGCGGGCCGCGCGCCGCCACGCCCGGTCACGGCGCGCCAGGGCGCGGCGGGACGATGCCTCGACAGCTATCCCGACCTCACCAACTGGGAACGGTTCCTGAAAAAACTCAAGAATCCCAAAGGAACGGTCAGGATCGGGCTGATCGGCAAATACGTGGAACTGAAGGATGCGTATAAGTCGATCCTTGAATCCTTTATCCATGCAGGGGCCGAAAACGAATACGAGGTACAGGTGGAAAGCATCCATTCAGAGGCCATCACCACCCAAAATGCCGACGAGAAGCTTCATGGCCTGAGCGGAATACTCGTTGCCCCGGGCTTCGGGCACCGCGGCATCGAAGGCAAGATCGATGCGATCAGGTGGGCCAGGGAGAACAAGGTGCCTTTCTTTGGCATCTGTCTGGGCATGCAGTGCGCGGTAATCGAGTTCGGCCGCAATGTGCTGGGCTTTTCCGATGCGCACTCCACGGAGTTCGATGCCAATACCGGGCATCCCGTGATCGACCTCATGGAAGAGCAGAAAAAGATCGACGACAAGGGCGGCACCATGAGGCTGGGCGCCTATCCCTGCCGCATCGACAGGGCCAGCAAATCTTTTAAGATCTACGGCGAAGAGGACATCCGGGAGCGCCATCGCCACCGTTACGAGTTCAACAACAAATACCTTGAGCAATACCGGGATGCAGGCATGGTGCCCGTGGGCATCAACCCCAAGGAGAACCTGGTGGAGATGATCGAGATCCCTGCCCATCCATGGTTCATCGGGGTGCAGTTCCATCCCGAATACAAGAGCACCGTGGCCAGGCCACACCCGCTCTTCGTGAGCTTTGTTGAGGCCTGCATAAAGTATGGCAGGGCTTAGGCCTTTTGTGGGGGCATTGTCGTTTCACTAATGGTAAATAAAGTATCTTTGCCGGGGTATAAAAAATATCAGGTTACATGAACAGGAATACGATCTTAGGGCTGGTGCTGATCTTCGCGATCTTTATCGGCTGGAGTTACTGGATGCAGCCCTCTGAAGAAGAACTGGAACAGCAACGGCAGGAACAACTATCCAGGCAAAAGCAGCAACAGGTCAACGACTCCATCAGGGAGGTGAACAGGATCAAACAGCAGGCACTTGCCGAAGAGCAGGCAGCCGCTGTTCCACAGGAGGAATCTAACACCGACAGCCTGTCACAATACAGCCAACTGAAGCGAAAATACGGAGCCTTTGCTAATGCTGCCGAGGCTTCAGAAGAGATCTACACGGTGGAAACCGACCTGCTGAAGATCGCCTTCACGAACAAAGGCGGGCGCATACATTCCGTCGAACTGAAAAAATACCAGACCTATGACTCCCTGCCCCTGATCCTGTTTAATTCCGACAGTGCTCGCTTTGGCTATAACCTGTTGTCGCATAACCAACCCGTAAATACCAACGAACTGTATTTTAAACCGCTGTTTTCGGATCCTCATGTTATGGCCGGCAATTATATGAAGGTTACAGGTGATGATTCGGCGAAAATGGTGATGCGGCTGTATGCCGATGCCGGTCCTGGCGCTTCTTATCCCGACAGGTATATTGAGTACGTGTTTACCATCCGTGGAAACAAGTATATGCTTGATTATCAGCTTAATGTGAAAGGACTCGAACAGGATATCGGTACAAGGATCCCCGGGTATTTCGAGCTTGAATGGAACACATACCTCAGGAAGCAGGAGAAGACCCAGGATATGCTGAGCGGTACTACCATCTATTACAGGGCCAATGATGAAGAGGTGGATTACCTTTCCGAATCCGACAGCGACGACAAGCGCTTCACCGACAAGTTGCAATGGGTCTCGTTGAAACAGAGATTCTTTACCTCGACGCTGATCCTCGACAATGATTATTTCGACAACCCCTGGCTCAAGCATTCAACAGCGGTCAATCCCAGTAGCGACAGGTATCTGAAGACCATGATGGTGACCCTGGATGTCCCGGTGCAGGATTTTAGCAACAGCACTACCGATTTCAGGTTTTACTTCGGTCCGAACGATTATAATATCATGCGCAAGTACAAGCTCGACCTGGAGCGGCAGATCCCCCTGGGTTGGAGCTTCTTCCTGATGCACTGGATCAACAGGTTTGCCGTGATCCCGGTATTCTCATGGCTCGGCAGCTACGGATGGAACTACGGCATTGTGATCCTCGTGCTTACCATCATGCTGAAGATCGTTTTGTTCCCGATCGCATACAAGACCTACCGGTCGACGGCCAAGATGCGCGTGCTGAAACCCGAGATCGACGAGATCTCCAAGAAATTTCCCAAGAAGGAAGATGCCATGAAGAAGCAGCAGGCGACCATGGCATTGTACAAGAAGGCGGGGGTGAACCCGATGGCGGGATGTGTGCCCATGCTGCTGCAGTTTCCGATCCTCATCGCCCTGTTCCGGTTCTTTCCCTCGTCGATCGAGCTGAGGCAACAGCCCTTCCTGTGGGCGCACGACCTGTCGAGCTACGACTCCATCGCCACCCTGCCCTTCAATATCCCGTTCTACGGCGACCATGTGAGCCTGTTCACCCTGCTCATGACCATTTCCACCATCATCTATACCTGGATGAACAACCAGATGATGAGCAGCAGCCAGCAGATGCCGGGCATGAAGACCATGATGTACCTTATGCCGGTGATGTTCCTGGGGATCTTCAACAGCTATGCCTCGGGCCTCAGTTATTATTACCTGCTGGCCAACCTCTTCACCTTCGGGCAGATGTTCGTGATCCGCCGTACCATCAACGAGGAAAAGATATACCAGAAGCTGCAGGAGAACAAGAAGAAGCCGAAGAAGCAGTCGGGCTTCCAGAGAAAACTTGAGGAAGCGGCCAAGAAATACAATAATCCTCAGAAGAGGAAATAGTCATTCATTAATCATATGCTTATGGCTAGGAAACCACAGCTAAGTTTCTGGCAGATATGGAACATGAGTTTCGGGTTCCTCGGCATACAGTTCGGCTTTGCGCTGCAGAATGCCAATGTCAGCAGGATCTTCGAAACCCTGGGTGCACGCATCGAAGATATCCCCATCCTCTGGATCGCAGCCCCGGTCACCGGGCTCATCATACAGCCCATCATCGGGCATATGAGCGACAACACCTGGGGGAGGCTCGGTCGACGCAGGCCATATTTCCTCGTGGGCGCCATCCTTGCCAGCATCGCCCTCTTCATCATGCCCAACTCCCCCGTGCTCTGGGTGGCAGCCGGCATGCTGTGGATCATGGATGCCTCCATCAACATCAGCATGGAGCCTTTCCGGGCTTTCGTGGGCGATATGCTGCCCTCGAGGCAACGCACCATGGGGTTTTCCATGCAAAGCTTCTTTATCGGCACCGGCGCCATCATCGCCTCGGCCCTGCCCTGGGTGATGACCAACTGGTTCAACATTTCGAATACGGCTCCCGAGGGCCAGATCCCGCCATCGGTGAAGTTTGCCTTTTACATTGGCGGCATCGTGTTCTTCCTGGCCGTGCTGTGGACCGTGGCACGGACAAAGGAATATTCGCCTGAAGAGCTGGAAGCGTTTGCAAAGGCTGAGGCCGACGACAAGCCTGATGGCACCGCCACAACCTATGATGAAACCCCCGAGATGGCGAGTAAGCTCATAAAACAGGGAGCCATCTGGCTCCTGATCAGCCTTGCCCTGTTCCTGGGATTCTATTTCTTTATTTACATGGACTATGGCCTTGGCGTGTTCTTCGGTGGCGCGGCCGCCTTCGGCCTGCTGCAGATCATCACAGGTGCCATGACCGCCGGGGGGATGACACGCAACGGCTTCGTGGAGGTGATCAACGACCTGTACAGGATGCCCAAAACCATGAAACAGCTTTCCATCGTGCAGTTCTTCTCATGGTTTGCCCTGTTTTCGATGTGGATCTACACCACAGCCGGGGTAACGGCCACCAAGTACGACATGAAGCTCGACAGGGCTCACTTAGACCAGCTGCAGGCTGCCGTTATCAAGGCGACAGATATTCCTGAAGCGGCGGCCTGGCAAACCCTGGATGGGGTGAAAAGCGACCTGGAAGCGATGGCCGTTAAGTTTGAAAAGCAAGACCAGGTGGTTACCACCATGCGTATCGTGAAATTCTTTACCGATGATGAAAAGAATGCCCGGCTGGGGATCCCCGCTGAGCTTACCGGAAGGCTTGAATACATCAAGGAAGAATATAACGACGGTGCCGACTGGGTTGGTGTGTTGATGGCCGTTTACAATGGCTTTGCCGCTGTGATGGCCTTTCTCATCATGTGGATGGCGAAACTGACCAGCCGCAAGCGCGTGCATGCCATCAGCCTGCTGATCGGCGGCATCAGCCTGGCATCCTTCTATTTTATCGCCAACCCCAACATGCTCATCATTCCCGAGCTGGGCATCGGGCTCGCCTGGGCTTCCATCCTGGCCATGCCTTATGCCATCCTCACCGGATCGCTGCCCTCGCACAAGATGGGCACCTTTATGGGCATCTTCAACTTCTTTATCGTCATCCCACAGATCACGGCCGCGGCCATCCTCGGTTTCTTCGTCAGGGAACTTTTCCAGAACCAGGCTATCTATGCCCTGGTGCTGGGTGGCATATCAATGGCCATCGCCGCCGTCCTGGTGCTGTTCGTGGATGACGTGGATGAAGGGAAGTAGGGGAGAGGCAACAATTTCAGATCCTTGTACCTTGTACCTTGTACCTGGTACCTAATTTGCGGTATCCGGCATCAATTTTCAACCACATCATAATCTTTCGTAACCAGCAGGTCCGCCGAATCTTTCAAAGCCTTTACCATCTTATGCTCCTGTTCGAGCACGGCCCAGCGGTATTCGTTCTGGGGTTCCTTGCCGCGGTCGGCCTGGGCCTTCTTGGTCTCGTGGTAGGTGAGCTCGATAAACACGCGCAGCTCGACCCCTTCGGTCTTTATCGCATACAGCCCATCGATGATCAGCATGTCGACATTGCTGAAATCCGTGATCAGCGTGTCCACCTGTTCAGTAACCAGGTCGACGCAGGGCATGCTGGCTTTTTCACCCTTTTTGAAGGCTTCGATGTTGCGGTATATCGTGTCCCAGTCATATTCGCCATAACCTACACTTTTTTCTATCCCGTTGTCGATGCGCCATTGCTTACGCTCGAGGGGCAGCACCCTGTAATAATTGTCGATGTGCAGGGCCTTGGCAAAGAGGCCATGTTGCCGCATCCCCCTGGCGATGACATGAGCCAGCTCGGTCTTTCCCGATCCCGATTCGCCGGAGATGGCAACGATGAATTTGTCTTTCTTCCTCCTGAGGATCTCTTCGATGATCATCGCACCGGCCCTGTGATGCTTTTCCTGTATCAATAATACGTCGCCGAGCATTTCTGTAAAATTTTGGATGTCTTTGTATGTTTGTTTACTACGGGGGTCCCTCGCTTCGCTCGGGATGACAAGTTTGCTAAAGAAACAAGAGAGGGCGCGGCGATCAGCTTCAGATTGTCTTATACGCCGCGCCCTCTCTCAATAAATCGAATGTTTGTCATTCCGAGCGAAGCGAGGAATCTCCTTCATTTGCCTTCAAAAATAAGAATAACTTTTCCGTTCAGACCAATCAAAATTTAAAATCATCAATTCCGGTAACAGTAATCCGTTAGGCGGAATTTATTCCACCGGGGCATTCCATATCCGCTGCCTCCCCAAGGATCAGGTGTTTTTTCTCGCCGTTGATCTCCACAATCACATCGCTGTCGGCGAGCAGCATGACCTTCTCTTGCGAAACCTTACAGCGGTAGTTCACACCCTTGAAAGCAAAGTTAAAGCTTAATGTTCGCCAGTGGCCGGGCAGGTCGGGATCGATCCTCACGATGTCGCCAAGCAAATCGAGGCCTGCGAAGGTGTTGAGCGCTACCAGCACGGTGCCGGCCATCACGCCCGCATGGATGCCTTCGGCGGTCGTGCCCCCCTGTATATCCTGGTAGTCGCTGGTAAGGGCGTCGAGGTATAGCTTCCAGCTCAGTCTGCGGTCGCCCACCATACTGGCCAGCCTGGCATGCACCACCCGGCTGAGGGTCGAGCCGTGGGAAGTCCGCTGCAGATAGTAGTTAAGATTGCGGGCCAGGTAATCTTCCGGCAGTTCATAGCCCAGGGTTTTCAGGAGGCCGTCGACCGTGTCCCTGTCGAGGTTGTAATAGGTCATCAGCATGTCGGCCTGCTTGGCCACCTTGTATTCATCGGGCGATTTGCCTTCAGCCTTCAGGAGGCGGTCCATACGGTAGATGTTACCGTAGTTGCTGCGGTAAGGGTCCCAGTCCAGCTACTTCAGGTCGAAATACCCTTTGTATTGGGTGATGATGCCCTCCCCGGAGATCTCCAGGTTGATCACCCACGCACTCATCAGGTTGGTGTAGGCATTGTCCCTGAGGCCGCCCTTTTCGCTGCCGGGGTATTTTTCGTGGAACTCATCGGGCCCCATCACCCCTTCAATGCTGTAGCGTCCGCTTGTCGATTCTTTTGTGGCTTTGCCGACCCAGAAGCGGCAGATGTCGATGAGCAGCTCGGCGCCATATTGTTCCATGAATGCCATATCGCCGGTATAATGCTCGTATTGTATGGTGTTATAGGCAATGGCAAGGCTTACATGCCGTTGCAGTGCGCTGTGGTCCTCACCCCATTTGCCGGATACGGGATTGAGGTGGATCACCTGGGTTTCCTCCCGTCCGTCGCTGCCACTCTGCCAGGGGAACATCGCCCCTTTCTCACCATGTGCTGCTGCGTACTTCCTGGCTGCTTCCAGCCTGTGGTAGCGGTACATCAGCACCGCCTTCGCCGCATCGGGGAAGTGCATGTAGTAGAAAGGCAGGATGTAGATCTCGTTGCACGACATATCTCCGCAGAACGCTTCACCATGAAGCCCCCTTGCCGGGATGCCGGCATCGATGCGGGTGTTGTGGGGCGAGATGCTCACCATCAGGTGGTAGATGTGCAGCCTGAGGAGCTTCTGCGCCAGCCGGTCGCCCTCAAGTTGGATGTCGGCCTTGTCCCAGACATTTTTCCAGGCAGCTTCCGAACTTTCCATAAGGACGTTAAGGTGGGCAGCGCCTGCGGCAGTATCCATGGCAGCCGTCA
>CAZHYA010000005.1:17298-20463 GCA_964536525.1 uncultured Bacteroidales bacterium
CGGTCTTGCACAGGGTGAGGGTCTCGTTTTCCTCAACTTCTGCCGAGACCACCGTGACCGCCTTTCCCTTTGCCGTGAAATGCTCATAGTCGGCTTCAACGGGCTTCTGATCCTTGTCGGCCGTGATCCTTGCTGCCGCAGCTATACGGATGCCCGACTGTGTCGTCCTGACCTCTACGTATTGCATCATGCCTTCCGCCCCTTCCTTCAATGCTTCAAGGTGACGCTGGTTCAGGGAGCGGTAGCGTTCCACCCCGTCGTTGATATGGTCGCCGGTCAGTGCCGACCTGATCTCTATCTGTCCCGAATAGTTCAGCGGGGTCACCGAATAGCGGATGCCGGCCAGGTGCGGGTTGTCCATACCGGCATAACGCCTGCTGTGGATGAGTGTCTCGCGGCCGTCCTCGTCGCGTACCACCATCCTCCGGCAGAGGATGCCCTTGTTCATGTGCAGCCTTCGCCTGATCGAGATGATCTCGGCCCTGTCGGGGTCGAACCACTGGCCTCCTGCCGGCCTGAAGGTGACCGGAAGCCAGTTGATGGCATTCACAAAGTCTGCATTCTCCACAATGCGGCCGGCCACTTCCGATTCGAGCCTGTTGTAAAGCCCGGCCATATAGGTTGCAGGATAATGGTTTTTGCCGGCAACGCTCTCTTCCATCGCCCCGCGTGTGCCGAAATAGCCGTTGCCAACGGTCAGCAACGCCTCCCTGGTCTTTTCGCGGGCAGGGTCATAGCCATAGTATATCAGGTTGAAGTTGTCGTAAGGGAGCTTATCGTCGAACCATTCCCCAAGGGTTTCATAGCTGATCTCCTCCAGGTCGTTCACCACGATATCGGCTCCGCCGGTGTAAAGTTCCTGTTCATTGCCTTCCCTGGCTATGCCGAGCACCAGGCCAAAGTTGCCTTTCCTGGCAGCCTGCACGCCCGACACGGCATCTTCCACCACAACGGCCCTGTCGTAAGGAACCCCCATGCGGTCGGCAGCGGTGGTAAAAATGTCGGGTTCGGGTTTGCCGCTGAGGCCAAGCTCTGCCGATACAACCCCGTCGATACGGGTCTCCATCAGTTCCAGTAGCCCTGAAGCCTCGAGTACCTGCTTACAGTTCTTGCTGGAGGAGGCCACACCCACATGAACGCCCTCATGCTTCAGATGGTGGATGAGCTCCACGGTGGAGGGGTAAACCTTCACTCCGTCTTCATCGAGAATGTGGTTGAACACGATGTTCTTGCGGTTTCCAATACCACAGACGCTTTCCGTTTCAGGGTTGTCGGAAGGGTCGCCGAAGGGGATGTCAATGCCCCTGGATTCGAGGAAGGACTGAACGCCCTTATAACGCGGCTTGCCGTCGACATAGGGCAGGTAGTCGCTGTTATGCGAGAATTCGCGGAAGGGCTCGCCATATCGCTTTTCCCGCTCACGCAGGTATTCGTCGAACATCTGCTTCCATGCCTGGCTGTGCACCAGGGCGGTCTGGGTGATCACTCCGTCGAGGTCGAAGATGACTGCATCAAATGATCTTTCTTTCTCCATCATGATATCTTATACAAAAAACCAATGGTATGAGCGGGGCGCCATCAGCAGTGATGCCCCGGCCGGGTCGGGCTTCAGGGGCTGCCCCAGCATGTCCTGCTCATATGACTTCAGCCTGGCCGTGGGCATTTTGAATTTCTTTTCTTCCCCGCTGAGGTTAAGCAGCACCAGGATGCGGTTGCAGCCATGGGTCCGGTAATAGGCCATGACCCCATCGACAGGGGTGCCGCCGGCGTCTGTGATTTCCAGTATTTCGAGGTTTCCCCTGCCAAAGGCGGGGTATTGCCTGCGGGTATTCACCAGTTTGCTGATTCTCGTATAAACCTCTGCATGGAATGATCCCTCGAGGGCGAGTTCCTTATCGAGCCCCTCCCAGTCGATCCGGCCCCTGACGAGAAAGCGTGTGTCGTCCTTCCCGGTGATCCTGATCTGTTCCGCATAGTATTCGTGGTCGTTAAGCTTGCCAAACTCATCGCCGTAATAGATCACCGGCGTGCCCGGCAGAGATAGCATCATGGCATAGGCCAGTGCGATCTTGTCAGGATCCCTGTCGAGCAGCTCCGCAAGCCTTGCCGAAACCCCTTGCCCCAGGCGGAAGTCCCATTGAGGCTGCTTGCAGTAGTTGTCGTGGATATATTTCCGGTCCTCTTCGCTCACGTAAACCAACTCGAGGCTGAGCTCGTCGTGACAGCGCAGAAAGGTAAACCACTGGCTTCCCTCCGGGATGCCGGGAGTTACTTCAGGGCTCAGGATGCGGGTTACCGGTCGGCTGCTCTCCATGTGCAGGGCCTTGAACATCTGTGGCATGAGGGGAAAATGATAGCCTGCATGGCATTCGTCGCCTTCCCCGAAATATTTCACCACCTCGCGCGGTTTCTGGCACGCTTCGGCCAGGAGCAGTGTCTCCGGCCTCAGGTAATCCAGCACGGCCCTGAAGAACTTCACGATAAGGTGGGTCTGCGGGAGGTTCTCGCAGGCGGTGCCTTCTTCCTTCCACAAGTAAGGGATGGCATCGGCCCTGAAGCCGTCGACACCCAGCTTAAGCCAGTACATCATGTTGCCGGCCATGGCCAGCAGTACCTGAGGGTTGCGGTAGTTGAGGTCGGGCTGGAATTCGAAGAAACGGTGGAAAAAATAATGATCGCCGTCCTTCTCCCAGTTGCTGTCGCAGAGGCCTTCGAAAATGATGCGGGCGTCGCTGTATCCTTTATCGTTGTCGGCCCAGATATAATAGTCGCGGTGTGGATTGTCGGCCGATCGCCTGGATTCCCTGAACCAGGGATGCTCGTCGGAGGTATGGTTGATGGCGATATCGAAGATCACCTTGATGCCCTTTTCATGAGCCTTTGGCAGGAAACCGGCAAATACTGAGGCATATTCCTCCTTGCCGGCCGATGCCGGGAGGCCCAGGAGATCAGGACGGATGCTACGGTAATCACTGATGTCGAACCCGGCGTCGCGGCCCGGCGAGTCGAGGATGGGAAGCAACCAGAGGCAGTTCACACCCAGGTTGCTGAGATATCCGAGCTTCGCTTCCAGCCCGGGGAAATCCTTGTTGAACAGGTCGACATATAACGAATAAACGATGGCATCCTTATACCAACCTTCCTGATGCGGGGGAAGGGCAATAC
>CAZHYA010000005.1:20524-21268 GCA_964536525.1 uncultured Bacteroidales bacterium
TCCCTGGTCAAGCTCGCCGAGGAATGCATCGAGCGCGGTTCCGTCGTCGCCCGGGTATAGCTGTCGCCAGATTTCCTTCATCCTGATATTAGGCTCTTTCATAATTAAAACTGATGGTCGTTTGCAAAATTAATATAAGCATCTGAACTGCCGGGCATTTAAGGGATTAATTTAAGATTTGTCGCTTAATGATCCCTCTTTTAGCAGCACTTCCTTTGTGGCGATCACGAAAAACCCAAAATTCATCATTCAAAACTGCTGAGATTATCTTAATTTCCATGATCGAAATTCACGGATATTTCCGAAATTTGTAGTACATTCAAAGTTATGCGACCTGTTTTTTTATTGTTAACGGCAGTGCTGCTGATGGCCTCATGCAATCAACAACAGAAAGGGAATAAAGTTTTAAGCAGTCCGTCTGCGGCGGGGGTACCTGAGTGGTCGAAGGGTATTGTTTGGTACCAGATATTTCCTGAGCGGTTCAGGAATGGGGATACGGCCAACGACCCGACACTTGCCGACCAGGAAGGGTGCTGGCCCCACGAGCTCAGGGAGCCCTGGGAGGTGCACCCCTGGGGCAGCGACTGGTATGCGATGCAGGATTATGAGAAAGCCAATGGCGAGGATATCTGGTACAACATTACCAGGCGGCGTTACGGAGGCGACCTGCAGGGCATCCTCGACAGGCTGGATTACCTTAGCGACCTGGGCGTAGGTGCCATTTACCTCAACCCGGTTTTCGTG
>CAZHYA010000005.1:21278-24002 GCA_964536525.1 uncultured Bacteroidales bacterium
CCCTCTCACCATAAATACGACATTGCCAGCTACCACCATATCGACCCTGCCTTTGGCCCCGATCCGGAGGGCGACCGCCTGATCATGCTGGCTGAGGTACCGGACGACCCCTCGACCTGGCAGTGGACCTCGGCCGACCGCCTGGCGCTTCGCCTGATCGAAGAGGTACACAGCAGGGGCATGAAGATCATTTTCGACGGGGTGTTCAACCATGTTGGATATAACCACTTTGCCATCGCCGACCTGAGGGAGAAACAGCAGGGATCGCGTTTCAGGGATTGGTTTACCGTACATTCGTGGGATGACACTTTAAAGGGGACCAGCTTCGACTATGAAGGCTGGTGGGGTATCCGCGACATGCCTGAACTGAGGGAGGACGAGCATGGCATCGTGAGTGGCCCGAAGGAATATATCTTCAACATCACCCGTCGCTGGATGGACCCATACGGAAATGGCGAGATCGCGAAGGGCATCGACGGATGGCGCCTGGATGTAGCCTATGAGGTGGGGCATGCCTTCTGGAAGGACTGGCGCAAGCACGTGCGGAACATCAACCCGCAGGCCTACCTTGTGGCGGAGGTCATCGACAGCCCGGAAAACCTGAAACCCTACCTTGAGGGTGACGAATTTGATGCCGTGATGAACTATAACTTCGATTTTATCTGCAGCGAGTTCTTTATCAACAAAGGGATCACTCCTGAGGAATTCGACAGCCTGTTGGCCGTTTTGAGGAATGCCTTCAGTCCTGAGGTGACACTGGCCATGCAGAACCTGCTGGGAAGCCACGACACCGACAGGCCTTCATCGCGGATCAGGAACAGGGGCATGGCCTCTTTTCTCGATTGGGAAAAGTATTTCGGGACCGGTAAAGCCCGGAATCCGGATTACCTTACCGGAAAGCCTTCACGGGAAGAATACGATATGCTGCGTTTGATGGCGGCCTTCCAGATGACCTATCCCGGATCGCCCATGATCTATTACGGCGATGAGGTGGGCATGTGGGGGGCAGGCGATCCCGACTGCCGCAAGCCGATGCTATGGGAGGATATTGTTTTTGAAAATGAAACCTTCGATGTCCGTGGCGAAAGATATGATCAGCCCGCTGAGGTGAAACCCGATCCTGCACTGTATGCTTTCTTCAGGAAGCTTATCGGCCTCAGGAAGTGTCATCCGGCGCTGGCGACAGGGAATTATCAATCTTTGCAAATACCCGGGCAGGCTGCGCAACATGGGGTTGCCTTCATTCGCTCTTCGGAGGATGACCTCGTGGTGGCTGTTTTCAATAATTCGTCTGATCCTCAGGAAATGGTGCTGCAGGGGCTCCCTGCCGGGAGATATGTTAACGAGGTGGACGGGCCGGAATATGAATGTTCCGGCAACAGCATTAAGATCCCTCTGGGATCACATGGTTTTGCCATACTTACACTAAAAAATCCTGATGAGGAATGAAAACGCATGAAATCGCCGAAAAAACATTTGTCGACGGGTCCAACTGCGCCCAGGCGGTATTCACCGCCTTCTGCGAACGATACGGCATCGATCGCGGCTCAGGGATGATGCTGTGCAGTCCACTGGGCGGGGGCATCGCCTATACCGGCAACACCTGCGGTGCCGTTACGGGCGCCCTGCTGGTCATCGGCCTGCATTTCGGACAGGCCGATGTTGAAGAGGGCTTCAACAGCAGGGCAAGCGATATGGCCACGGAGTTTTTACGGCGCTTTGAGGCCCTTTATTCCGATGCCGACTGCAGGGGCCTGCTGGGTTATGATATCAGCGATCCGGACCAGAAAGCGGAGATCAGGAGCCTCAACCTCTTCAATACCCGGTGCCCGGGCTTTGTGGCCGGAGCTGCCCTTATCCTTGAGCAGCTTCTGAAAGAATGATACGCCCGGCCTGCAAATTGATTATCTTTGATTGAGTAAATCATAAATATGATGAAAAATATATGGTTCATTATTGCCCTGGCCGTCGTGGCTGCAGCCTGCTCCGGGGAATATCCGGCCGTGGAGACCCGTACCAACATAACCGGGCTTGCCGTACCTGCGAGCCTTGCTCCCGGCACAACGGAGATCGTGCTTTCCGATTTCATTACGGGTGGTGCGAATATCGAAAAGTTATCGATCAAGAACCTCCCCGACAGCCTCTATCATGTTGAAGGGAATATCCTTTACGTTGAACCTTTGCCCGGCATGCCTGCCATCGTGCCGCTGATGATCACGGCAGACGGGGTGACCGAGGCGGTGCCCCTGATGCGGTCGGCCAGGCAGGCGGTTGAATTGAAATTCGACCCGATGGGTGAGCACTACGAGCGTGTTTCCGCCAGGGGGGAGTTCAACGGATGGACGCCCGGAAGACCCGAATTTGAATTCAGGGATGGCATATGGAGCACAACCCTGATGCTCGATCCCGGCACATACCAGTATCTGCTGGTGCTTGATGGAAAAGATATGCTCGATCCTGAAAATCCCGTTAAGATCGACAACAACCAGGGCGGTTTCAATGCGGGGCGGTCGGTGGGCATGGACATCGCCGACCTTGTTCCCCGGATCTTTACCCATTCCGTTGAAGCTGACGCTGTGTGTATCGGCTCGCAGGGCGAAGTCGGCGGGATCATGGTCTTATGGCAGAATATCCTTCTTCCGGGGGCTTATCTGGAAGCCGAAGGTGAAGGTAAATATGAGATCGGCATACCGGAAGCGTCGCGCAAGATGCCACGATCATTCC